>CANJQU010000102.1 GCA_947476485.1 Chitinophagaceae bacterium | reverse complement strand
TCTATAACCTTTTCCAGCGCACAAAGCGCCGATGACTGGATAGCGCCAGAGGGAAAGATACTCAACTACCGTACCCTTACCTGGAATGATTTCCTGGGAAAAGAAGATAAGGCTATTGCCGACAAGCTGGCTGAAGAGAATCTCCAGGCCAGGGCCTATGTTTCGCCGCGAATCTACTTTTATGCGGATAGTGGAGAAAGACAGGACAATGGAAAGGTGAAATTTAAATTCCGTACGAAGTGCGCATTTCAAAGCAGGGCCTTCGCCAGGGAATCTACAAAACAGGAACATTCAAATTATGTGCTTATCCATGAACAGGACCACTATGACATTGCCCTGACCTATGCCAACCGGCTGCAATTTGAACTTTCGTCAAGAGACTACAGTGATAAATATTCTGATGAGATAGACAAAATTGCCGAGGAACTGATCAAGAGATACTATAAAACGCAGGAAACATATGACGCTGAAGTAAACCCAAGCGGCAGGGACGACCGGGAAAAACAGTTTTTATGGGATATGCGTATCAAGAAATGTTTCGAAAACAATACCGAGGAATACTACACAAGCCCGGAAAGTATCGTGCAGACAGTCAAGGCGAACGGAACAACGGTAAAAAGAATCCCGGGTGAACCTGCACTGCAGTTTGCAGTAAGGGCGCGGCCTTTGTACACTGAGTTCCCGCAGGAAATGACGACGAAGATAGTGGAGACAAAAGAATGGACCGCGGAGCCCTCTGTTATTGCATTCTATACCCAGAAGTACTATGTGCAGGAAGACGGGACGCAGGCCCATGACAACTTTCGAACACTTGCATTCATGTTCATGCCCATTGGCAAGGATACTTACAAGCGCGTGTTCATAGATACCTTCATCAATGAGGGTATGCCGGTAAAAATTGCCACATCCTTTTTTGCCAATGCAGATAGCGATAAGGTGAAAGAACTGGTGATCGTTGCTACCTGTTCACAAAGAGATAAACAGGCATCCGGAACACTGTATATCAATAAAATATACGACAATATCGGGCGATTGATACCGCCCCGGTTGCGGCGACTGGATGATGCATCCCTGAAAATAGAAGGCGGGTTTGAGGGAACAAAAGATGGAAAGCCCTGGAAAGCAAAGCATAAGAGCGAAAAAGAGATAACTGATGCGCTGAATAAACTGGGATATAATTAGTGTAGCATTTAGTCTTTCGCTGGCTACTTTTTACTCACGAACCTGCAAATCACCGATTTTATTCATTCCTTTACACCCTGATGGCCAACAACTTTTCCATAGCGATACATGGCGGCGCCGGTACCATACTCCGCAGCACCATGACACCAGAACTGCAGGCACAGTATGAAACCGGCTTACGCGACGCGCTCGATGCGGGATATAAAATACTTGAAGCCGGCGGCAGCAGCCTTGATGCGGTGGAAGCCGCCGTAACTATGCTGGAAGACTTCCCGCTATTCAACGCAGGAAAGGGTGCTGTGTTCAACAATGTCGGCGGGCATGAAATGGATGCCTCCATCATGTATGGCAACGGACTGGAAGCCGGGGCAGCATGTGGAGTAAGCCACGTGAAAAACCCGGTAAAACTGGCAAGAGCTATTATGGAACGTAGCGGCCATGTTATCCTATGCGGAGCCGGAGCCGAGCAGTTCGCTAAACTTCAGCATTTATTGACAGAAGACGACGCCTATTTTTATACAGAGCATCGATACCAGCAATGGCAGGAGGCACTTAAGGAAGACAGGGTGCAGCTTGATCATTCCGACAAGAAGTTTGGTACCGTAGGGGCGGTGGCCCTTGATCAACATGGCAATCTCGCCGCTGCCACCAGTACGGGTGGTATGACAAACAAAAAATTCGGACGTATCGGAGATAGCCCGGTACCCGGCGCCGGCACTTATGCCAACAATAATACCTGCGCAGTTTCCTGCACCGGGCATGGTGAATTATTCCTGCGTTGCGTGGTAGCCTATGACATTTCCTGCCTCATGGAATATAAGGGTTTGTCACTTAAAGAAGCGTGCGATGTTGTTGTGTATGATAAACTGGTAAAAATTGGAGGCGAAGGTGGCCTTATCGCCATTGACAAATCAGGCAATATAGAAATGCCTTTCAACAGCGAAGGCATGTACCGGGCATGTCGGAATAGTGCAGGGAGAAATGAGGTGCTGATATACAAACCCCCCACCCCCTAAAGGGGAGTCTCGCATTTGGCACCGATAAAATCCTCGGGCACCGGTATGCTATTTAACTGCTCTATTTTTTCAGCTAACCTACAAATAAACGGAGTAGGCCCGGAAGCAAAGTCCTTTAGGGATTTAGGTTAGTTATGGCTCAGTTATTACGGTTTCAGCACCAATGAAGTTCCTCGTTTCCAGGTTGTACATGTCTCCTTTAGACATGATGTGGACGATAATATTCTCAACTGAAATGGGCATACCAAATTCAATATCAGCAATATTGTTGTGCTCTATCTTTTTCCCGTCTATGATAACTACACTTCCTGAACCAATGGCTTTGAGTTCTCTACCCTCCGACACCACAACTCCGGTATCCTCACCTAGCCCGATACCTATTGCACCCGGCTGGGCAGCTACCGCCTGGGCCAATCTATTGAAACGGCCACGCTGGTCGAAATGGGTATCAATGATCACATTTTGCAACAAGCCTAAACCAGTCGTTATTTTTACTTCGCCCTTCAGATTAGCCAATGCGGCGCTACCCTCATAGATCATGGTATTGCTCATGGCCATAGCGCCGGCGCTGGTACCAGCAATGAGGAAGCTGCCTTCCTGGTAGCGTTGTTTCAGCAGATCAAGAAAATTGGTCCCTCCGAAAATAGAAGACAGCCTCAACTGATTGCCTCCGGAGAACATGACACAATTGCAAGCCTTAAGCCTTTCAAAATATTCAGGCAGCGATGCATCTTCGCGATTGCGAATGCGCATATGACCGACATTCATGCAGCCCAGCTTTTCAAATGCATCTTTGTAGTTCTGAGCAACCTCATCTGGTATAGATGATGCCGTTGTTATCACCTCCACTGAAGGACCGTCTGCGCCGATCAGGCTGACAATGTTTTTAAGGATCCCTAATTCAAAGAAATTAAGACGATTCCGTTGTAAGATACCCTTTTCAAGGTCTGTTCCTTTGTCTTCTGCACCACCAACTGCTACTAAATGCCCGAGGGGATATATCACTTGCGAATTCAGTTTGATAAAAAATAAAACACCAAAATTAAGGTTTTTCATCGAAAGCACACCCCGATTGACTCAAAATCGCTATCTTGATAAGCTAAAATTTCTCCGGGATGAAAATACTTGAAATAAAAACAATGGCCGGACCGAACTATTGGTCTGTAAACAGGCATAAGCTTATCGTAATGCTACTGGACCTGGAGGAGATGGAGCAAAAACCCACTGATAAAATACCCGGCTTCCTCGAAAGGCTGTCTGCCTTCATGCCCACCCTATATGAACATCGCTGTTCCGAAGGTGTGCCGGGAGGCTTCTTTCAGCGAATAAAAGAGGGAACATGGATGGGCCATGTGATAGAACACATTGCACTAGAGCTGCAAACACTTGCCGGCATGGATACCGGTTTCGGCCGCACCAGGGAAACCAAAGACCCGGGAGTGTACCATGTGGTATTCTCCTACCAGGAAGCAAAAGCGGGTGTATATACTGCAAAGGCAGCCGTAAAAATGGCCCAGGCCCTGGTGGATGGTGAGCCTTATGACCTTGAGGAAGACATACAAAATCTCCGGGAGATACGCGAAAATGAACGCCTTGGCCCGAGCACCGGGTCTATAGTGGATGAAGCAATAAAAAGAAAAATACCCTACATCAGGCTGAACAGGCATTCATTGGTGCAGCTTGGATATGGCATTAACCAATGCAGGGTGCAGGCCACAATTGCCAGCACTACCAGCAGCATTGCCGTAGAAATAGCATGCGATAAAGAGGAAACAAAAAACCTGCTTGAAGCCTCTGAAATACCTGTGCCGCGCGGACGCATTATCTATGATGAAGACGATCTGAAAAACGCAATTGACAAGATCGGCTACCCCATTGTTACGAAACCAGTAAATGGTAATCATGGCAAGGGCGCTACAACTAATATATGTAACTGGGAAGACGCAGTTGCAGGCCTTGCTGCCGCAAAGGTTTATGGCCGTGCTGTAATTTGTGAGCGCTTCATCACGGGGCGCGACTTTCGCGTACTGGTGATTAATTATAAATTTGTTGCTGCCGCCTTGCGCACACCCGCAGCCGTTATTGGCGATGGCGTTCATACCGTGCAGCAGTTAATAGACATCGTGAACAGCGACCCCAGGAGGGGTTACGGCCATGAGAAAGTGTTAACCGCCATAAAGGTTGATGCCTTCACAATGGATATGCTGGCGAAAAAAGAATATACACTGGATACAGTGCTTAAGAACAAGGAAGAGCTTTGGCTGAAACCAACGGCGAACCTCAGTACCGGTGGCACTGCAACCGACGTTACTGACTTCGTGCATCCCACCAATGTTTTTATGTGCGAACGAATTGCGCGTATCATAGGCCTTAATATCTGCGGCATTGATATTATGGCATCTGATCTGTCGACGCCCATCAGCGAAAATGGCGGAGCTGTACTCGAAGTAAATGCAGCGCCTGGTTTCCGGATGCACCTCGACCCGACAGAGGGCTTACCACGAAACGTAGCGGAACCCGTTATTGATATGCTCTACCCACCGGGATCATCTGCAAGGATACCAATCATTGCGGTATCCGGTACTAACGGTAAAACTACTACCACAAGGCTTATAGCGCATATGGTGAAACAAATGGGCTACAAAGTAGGCTACACAACGACTGATGGCGTGTACATCCAGAACCAGATGATGATGAAGGGCGACTGTACCGGCCCGGTGTCTGCAGAGTTTGTGCTGCGCGACCCTACAGTCAACTATGCTGTACTGGAATGCGCACGTGGCGGCATACTACGTGCAGGCCTCGGCTTTCACAATTGCGATGTGGCAGTTGTGACCAATGTAGCCGAAGATCACATGGGCCTTGGCGGCATAGACACGATTGAAAAGCTTGCAAAGGTAAAAGCGGTAGCTGCCCACACTGTTTTCAAGCGTGGTTACGCGATACTAAATGCAGATGATGACCTCGTTTACGATATGCATAAAGACCTTGACTGCAAAGTGGCCTACTTTTCACTCAGGGAGGACAGCATGCGGATAAAAAGGCACTGTGCCAAGGGCGGCATAGCAGCCATTTATGAGAATGGATACGTCACGATACAGAAAGGCACATGGAAGATACGCGTTGAAAAAGTAACAAACATACCCCTCACTTTCTCCGGCATGGCTGAATTCAACATTGCTAATGTGCTGGCCGGGGTATTGGCAGTGTATGTGCAGGACTTCAAGATAGAAGATATAAGACAGGCTCTTCAAACATTTGTGCCTTCTCCTGCCCTCACGCCCGGCCGTATGAACCTGTTCCATTTCCGTAACTATTCGGTGATGATCGACTATGCACATAACACCCATGGACTAATGGCCATAGGAAAATTTGTAAAGACAGTTGACGCTTCAGTGAAAGTAGGCATTATTGCAGGTGTGGGTGATCGCCGCGATGAAGATATCATATCACTTGGTGAGGCTGCAGCCAAAGTATTTGATGAGATCATCATCAGGCAGGATAAAAACCTGAGAGGCAGAACCGAGCAGGAGATCATAGACCTCATGACTCAAGGTATACACAACATAGATGCTTCAAAGAAAATAGTGGTGATAAAGAAAGAAAGCGAGGCTATAGACTACGCCTTCCAGAATGCTGTAAAAGACAGCTTCATCGTTATCACCAGCGATGTGGTGCCCGATGCGCTGGAACAGGTGAAACAATATAAAGCTAAAGAAGATGGAGTGCTGATATAGCCTAAAGAGCAGCTATCAGGATCTTAACATAGAAACCTCACCAGCACCGGTGAGGTTTCTATGTTAATCAGTTTCAGGCAGCGTGGCTATATTGCCCTCATTTTGTTTCCCTTCGCTTCATGAGTCACTTCGGCCAATCCCAGCTTTTCCATCAACGGTGGGATGTACATACCGAAACGACCACGCAGACCTTTCTTAAGACCATACCAGCCACCAACAGGATTTTGCTCAGAGCGGCCCCAGGCCTCAACTGTACCATCTTTGGCGGGCTTCTGCTCATCGGCGCTGCCGAGGTCCATCCAGTCTCCATGTTTTTTCAGCATTGTATGCAGATCATTGAGACAACGCATATCATAATGCAGTACCGTTTTGCCTACAGTACACACCAATATTTCCTTACCATCCTTCTCGTCGGCATGCATCGTATATTCAGATGTGCCGGGAGGTGTGAGCAATTGCATTGGCTTTTCCTTTGTGCCGATCTTATTCGTCATGATTACGTATTGATTTAGTTAAAAAATGCTTTTTGATTGACACTACTAAAGTTAGTAAGATAACGATTAGTTGCGCTTATATACCTCAGACCATGACCTTCCCACCCTTGTCTCATAGACAAGATGGAAATCGCGGTTTTTGCGCATCTCCTCGTAACCGAACCCACTGCAAATATTGTCAAAAATTGCGTAGTCGGTGCCCGGTCCGGCATCCACGTGTCTAATCTTAGTGAATATACGGTTACTACCCAGGAAGCCCTGCATCGTATCGTTGAATTGGCCAAGCGCCCAGTAGCAGCCAATAACGACCTCTTTATCATAGGCCTGTTCCTTCTCAAGAAACGAGATCACATCCTCTTCCACTTTCATAGCATGAAACGACTCAATATCCGCATCTGTATTCCCTTCATCGCTATAAAAACCATAAGCTCCTATCAGAACAATGCCGGCGACGGCAATGTAAAAGAGATACTTACTGCCCGCATTTACATACATAGATACACATACAGCAAGAAACACCATTGCAAAAACAATATTCACCAACAAGTATCTATATGCTACCTGGCTGAGTGATGAATAAACCAGGTATGCGCAAAAGCCAATACTCATTAAAACAATAAACCGCCGTGCTGGTGGGCTCATTGAAGTATTAAGCCGCAAAACAAAAAAGACCGCAGCGCCAAAAAACAACACGAATAGCACCATCCACAATGCGTCGCCGGTATGCTCAATTATATAACCGTTTGAAAAAATATAGACAATGAGCGCCGGCAAACACAGAAACAAGTATCGAAAATTTTTACGAGCCAATGCCGGCACTATTGAAAGAAGGAGGATAAAGAACTCCATGAAGGAATTGGCCTTATCACCGCAAAAAGTCCAGGTTAGCGCTGTTCTGAAAGCATTATAGAAAGAGTCCCATCCGGTGTGAATCAGTTGGGCGTGAGCAGGGAGCAAATACCAGCCCGATACCGCCTTCTGCCGGATAAAAAAAAGCCCAATAAGCAATACGGGAACGATCACCGCCACTAACCTTAGGGAACGCTGTGCAAGGCGCTCATTATTACGAAAAAAGGAAATAAGCGCATCTGCACCTATCACCGCACCGAATACTAATCCACCCTCTTTTGTAAAGAAAAGCATTAGCAGCGCTATTGAGGTAAGCAATACCCGATCTCGCGAGTAAAAATACAGGCTCAGGAATGCCAGCAGAGCAACCAATATTTCCGGCAGGACATATGAGGACTGCACAAAGAAAAGGACATGCATCGAAACCAGCAGTATGGCAAGAATTGCTTCCCGCCTGCCGAAAAGCCGAAAGCAACACTCATATAACGCTGTTAAGAAAACAATGGAAAGAAGCAGGGGAAATGAATGAACGGCAATATTAGAGAAGCCGAAACACCTTATCCAAAGCGAGCAAAGAAAATGAAAGAATAACGGATGTCCGCGCGAGTATGCATCAGGTATGGAACCAGGCATAAGGCTTGGGCCATTAATAGCCATCGTCTTCACAGCCGGGGCATAAACCCATGCTTCATCGCAATAAAAGGGGAAATGCAAGTGAGGTATCTTAAAGCAAACAAAAACCACCAACACAAGCAATAGCACCCACCTTGTCTTCAGAAAAGATGAAAGCATGCCGAGCATTTACAAATATAAAAAATCAGCGCCAACTAATCAGAATGCAGCAGCGCTTTGTCTGAAATAGCCGCGAAAACACGGAGCGAAGGATACAGGAATCTATTTTCCCATTACAACAAATTTGCCATCAGTGATACAGTTTCCCTGGAGTATTTTCAAGAAGTATACACCATTGATCAGCTTACTGACATTAATGGAATAACTACTTCCCACAAAATCGCCTTCAATTACTCTATCTCCCAGGGCATTACAAATTGAATAGCGACCTGGGTGCCTATCATCAGTTCCGCTTACTGTAATGAAGCTTGTGGCGGGATTGGGATAAATCCGTACACTTTCAGCACCCCCGTTTTCCGGTATGCGGCTGGTTGCGCAGGGAGGGCTGGAAGAGACCGTTATCTTTCCACCGGCAAGGTATCGTTGCCTGGCAGGAATATTGCCAGAGCCCGGTGCATTTGGCAGCCCTATCGCAGGCAGGAACGAAGCAGAACTAAAAATATCAGTGAATATCTCGCGGTAATACGAGGTATCTGTAAGGGAAGTTGTTCCCGCGGGAACAATTGCGCCCAAAATATTATTGCCATACTCATAGTGATTTGTACCGGCAAGAAGAAAAAAACCATGTAAAGTAGTGCCGTTGGTCGTCTCGTTACCCACCCAGTTAAGGCTATCGGACAAAACACTTGCCCCGGGTGTCATTATTATCCCATAGAGTGCCGCATGATTACGATAAAAGGTAGTGTATGGACCTGTAGGTCCCCACGTAGAGTCCACCATAATGTTATTTACACTGTTGCTTTCAAATAAATTAGCGAACGGATAATGTCCGTGGCAAACGAGATCTGCCCCTGCATCATTCGGTAACTCCACCCTATATCCGTTCACAGCATAGTTGTACCCCACTACATTTCCATTTGCACCCTGCTTTACCATAACTGCGTGACGTAAGTGATCAAATACATTATTTTCGACCAGGCACTGTCCTGTATGCTGGATCATCATTACCCCGTACCCCCGGGTGCTTGTGCCATCATAAGCATAGGCATCATGAAAATAACAACCCGAAACGGTGATACCGGTACAGGCGTCCATTGAAACATGTGCTCCCGCACTATTAGTGCTCTCTACTCCCTTTACCCAGCAATTCATCGCATTCCTGAAACTGACCTGGTACCCGGATGCCGGCGCTATGGTGTCCGCACGTGTTATTTTCATATCCTCTATCCCCACAAAAACACGAGGTATCCATTTTCTTATGCGCGGCATCAGCAAGGGCGAGTATGTAATGCGCAACGGGTTTTCAAATGTTAGATAGTCCCCGGTTATAGCTGTAATATGAACGATCTGCCCTACACAATTGGTCGCCCACCAAATGGGCACAGCATCCCAAGCCCCGTTGGTCTCGACAATTTCCGCATAATCGCCAATACTAAAACCTGCTGTGTTTGCAACCCTGATCACCGTTGTGTCTTTTGAGAACCCGGCAAGAATACTTTGAAATGTATCTGTCACGTTTGCCTGTACATCAATACAATCAATTGAAGCGCCGCCAAGATCAAACACGAGCTCTGCAGAATCATTGCAATCTCCACGCAAAATAACACTATCGGGAATGGTCACAGTAGAGCGTATCAGATACTTTCCCGGAGGAAAGAAAACGACTCCCGCATGTCCTGCCAGCGATGCTATCGCATTTGCTATTGCCATGGCATCATCGTGCGTACTATCTCCATAAGCGCCGAAGCTCATCACATTTATTTCATTGGAAATATCCGGATTAGTAGGCGGTATCCCTGCTCCAGCCCATAACACTTGCCTGCCCACCGGTAAAACCTGCGCCGTAGCGGCCCGGGCAATAAAAAGAACAAAAACAATTAAGAATATATTCTTCACCCGATCTAATTTGCACCAATATACGGGAAGATTTGTATGCTGGTGCCGCGCCATTTCCAAAAATATTTAACAAGCAGAATTTCATAAGTACGAAACTATTCGTAGTTTTGTATTCTACTAATATAGAGTAATTGAAGTCATAAGAAGCGCACACACCTATGATCAGACATATCCTAACTCTTACCATCGCCTGTCTTTGCCTCATCCCCATTGCGTTGCATGCACAGAACAATCTCTCTGTTACCGGCATAGTGCGGGATACCACCAACCACCCGATAGACCTCGCGACTATTGCATTGCACAGTCTGCCGGATTCTGCCGTAGTGAAGACAACATTAACGGATTCTACCGGAACATTTGTACTGGAAGGACTAAAGGAAGGGCGCTATTTTGTAGAAGTATATGCTATGGACTATGCCATTTATAAAGGAACTGCGGTCACTGCCAAAACTGCTGATGCGATCATACGCCTGGCACCTGTCATTTTATTACGGTCGTCAATGGATCTTAAAGAAGTGCAGGTAACTGCACGTAAGACACTGGTAGTACATAAAGCAGACCGCACAGTGGTGAACGTGGACGCACTGGTAAGCGCAGCAGGAGGCACGGCACTGGATGTACTCGAACGATCCCCGGGTCTGCAGGTAGATCAGAACGGCAATGTAACTATGCGTGGCAAACAAGGCGTGACAATATACATAGATGACCGGCCTACGCATCTTTCCGGAACCGATCTCGCCAACTACCTGAAGTCATTACCGGCTTCGGCACTGGACCAGGTGGAACTAATGCCTAATCCTCCGGCGAACTATGATGCTGCAGGCAATGGAGGCATCATCAATATAAAGATGAAGAAGAACAACATAAAGGGATTCAATGGAAGTATCAGTATGAGCATTAACCAGGGGAAACTGACACGGTCCAACAACAGTGTCAACCTGAATTACCGCAATAATAAAATAAGCGCCTACACTAATTTCAGCTACGGCCTCGCCAACGGATTTTCCGACCTGGACCTGTATCGTACTTACAAGAATACAGACAATACGCCCAATACATTCTTTGAGCAAAACACTTATTTCCGTAATCGGGGGAGATACGCAAACCTGCTCGCCGGGGCAGACTATTACCATTCTGAGAAAACAACCATTGGTGTTATACTCACAGCAATGGGTAATGCAGGTACAAACACAAATGACAACACAAGTAACCTCTTCAACAACCTGCACCACCCGGACTCAGTTATAGTTGCCCACAACAGCGAGGAAATGTCCTTCACAAATGCCGGCGTTAATCTGAACTACCGAAGAAAATTCAATAAGGATGCAAAAATTACCGCAGATGCAGACTACCTGGTCTACCGGAATAATACCAACCAGGAAAACCGGAGCACCGGCTATCTTCCGCCACGCATCTTCCAGTCAGAAGACACTTTGCGCGGAAAGCTGCCCAGCAAAATAGATATCTATTCCTTCAAAGCAGATTATACCCGACCGGGCATCTTTAAATACACGTTCGCCGCTGGCATAAAAGCCAGCCTCACACAAACGGATAACCTGGCAGAATATACACGATATGCACCCAATACTATAGAAACAGATTATGGCAAAAGCAACCATTTTCTATACCGGGAGAACATTAATGCTGCATATGTGAACATGAACAGGGAAATAGGGAATCTTTCTGCACAGGCAGGCCTGCGACTGGAAAACACAATAAACAATGGGCACCAGCTGGGAAATGCAATGAAATCGGATTCATCCTTCACAAATAACTATACCAACCTGTTCCCAACATTCTACCTCACCTACAAATTTGACAGCCAGGCCACGCACCAGCTAGGCCTTAACTATGGACGCCGCATAGACCGGCCCTACTACCAGGACCTGAACCCTTTCGTGTCGCCATGGGACAAGTTTACTTACTATACAGGTAATCCTTTCCTGAAACCTTCTTTTAATCATAGCATACAGTTGTCACATACCTACAGGAACAAGCTCACAACTATGTTTACATACAGCTACTCCAAAGATAACGTCGACGAAACCATACGCATACAAAACGGGATCTATTACAGTATGCCCGGAAACATAGGAAGCAAGACCAATATCACATTTGCTGTGGACGGAGATTTTGATATTACCAAATGGCTGAATTTGCATGCCTACTCAGAGGTGACCAACATTGAATCAAAAAGCAATTTTTATACCGGCACGCTCTATACAAACGGCGCCTACTGGTTTATTATGGGTAACATCCGGGTATCACCTGGCAAAGGCTGGGACCTCCTGGCTGATGGCTACTTGCAATCGCGCACCTATAATGCACAATTTATTATCCAGACCCAGTGGCGCGTCAATGCTGCTGTACAGAAAAAGCTGACAACCAGGGCTACACTGAAACTGGCACTCAATGATATATGCTACTCCAGTATGATACGCGGTAAAATAGGCAATCTCGTACTGGCAGATGCCGGCTGGGTGAACAAGAGGGACTCCCGCAATGTCTCCATTACCTTCACCTATCGCTTTGGCAAAACCATAGCAGGACAGGAAAAGTACGAAGCAAAGGGCGCTGAAACCGAAAAGAGCAGGGTGAAAAACTAGTAACTGCAGGCCGCAGGTGATATAGCGAACAAAACGAAAATCGTACATTTTTAACAGGCATCCAATGTCAGAAATGAAATTGTATCCTTTTCGAAAGCATTTCTGCACCATGCTTTTATCAGTAACATTTCTTTCTTCCTGCTATGGTCAAAGTAATATAAAGATCGTCAACGAAGCGGATACACTGCATTGGTCAAAACACATGCTGTTCTTGCAAGGGTCTGGCTACCTTCTTTTATTTCTGCCGCATCATTAACCCAAATGTAGTATCGCGCAATGGACTGTTTCGAACCCCGCTTCGATTGACCATCAAATACCTTGCAGTATCGCCGGAACCAACCTCATTGATTTGGCGTATTTTTGAGAATAAATCAAAAAACATGAAAACAGTGATAGAAAAAGTCGCTTTTATTATGCTGCTGATTCTCGGAATCAAAGAAAATAACTGAATATTCGTTGTTTTGTAAAGGCAAGTTGATTATTGCAGGTGAAAAGGGTCGCTACATATTGCTATGACCGCAGACAGGGGGCGAAGTTGCTGACGGCAATCGCTATACTGTTGCTGCTGTCATCCTCGGCATTCGCCCAGACAAATTTCAGAGCCGTTGTCATCAGCAAGACAGATTCAACCGCAGTTCCATATGCAGCAGTACACATTGAAAAACCCGGCCGGGACGTGGTAACCACTGATAGCGGCAAATTTTCGATCTTGCTTCCCGATAACGTTAAACAAATCACATTACATATAACAGCCATCGGAATCAAATCGACTATCGTACTTGACCCGCCTTTTGATAAGGTAGTGTACATCTACGTCGACGTCAACTCCAGTCCGCTTGAAGAATTTTCATTAATAGGATCATCAGCAGAGGAAATAGTAAGGCAGGCGATAGCTGCAATACCTGCCAACTATGCTAACGTCAGCTACTTTGATCATTCTTTCTATCGCAGGTACCAGAAAGTCAATAACTGCTATGTAAATCTCAGTGAGGCCTCGCCGGTCGTGATGTTTAGACTGAAACCGGAAAAATCAATGATAACGGCGCAGGAAGCCTTTTCTGTGACCCAATTGAGGAGATCAAAATATCATCCCGATATTATGAATGCGAAGGAAGACAATCCCGCCGATCTGCTGATAGAAAATCCCGTTTACCACCTTGAAATAAGTTCATTAAAACCCCAGAGGTTTGCCAGTTATCAATTCAAATTTGATACTGCAGGCAAATCAAACGACTACGTGATCCAGTACACCTGCAATGATTTTTCAACAGATCATCACGGGATAAGCAATTACGACAGGATGGGACTTGACGGTGAAGTGTGGGAAAAAGGTGAGCTCGTGATAGACAGGGAAACATTTGCCATAAAGAAAATATCCAGAAAAGGATTGAGGCACAAAGACTACATTTATAAGTATGTGCCCATTCCAAATAACCGCTTCCGATATGCCAATCATGACTATTTCTTTGAGTTCATAGAAGGAGACCTGCAGGTGGAGTACGCTCTACACGACGGCAGGTGGTACCTTGATAAAATCGCGCGGCAATACACCAATGAGTTTTACACGCCCTTGTTCAATGAAAAAGTATTTGTGATCACCGATAACTTTGAATGGTATTCACAATCGATCTCGCGATTCACAACAGCTGATTATGTTGACAAGTTTTATCCCATCATGGCCACCGCAATACACAATTATGACAGCCAGTACTGGTCACAAATAAATTACCCGTTCCAGTTTGCCAATAAGGACACTCTTTATCATGATTTGTCAAAAGACGGTCCATTGGAAAATCAATTTTCTGATGAAAGCAGTATAGATGAGTATGCCCGCAAGCGCTCCAAAAGCGCCGGGGATGACGGCCGATAGAACAAAGTTGCTATTCACAAGCCAAAATTCGGAACAAAGGTTCTGAATCTTTCCACCTTAGTACCCTGTATATATCCATAAGGCACTTCGCGTATTAAAATACCACTTTCGTGGTATTCTTATTCAATCTCCGTCAGCCACCTTTGTATGTGGCCGAATAACCGGCGTTATCTCTTTTATATTTGATATAATTCAACTGTTTTTATGCGCAAATTTGCCTTTTATGTCATTGTCGTTTTTGCTGCCGGTCTAAGCCTTTATTCATGTAAAAAGAACAAGTCGTCGGGACCAGCGTCATCATTCACGCCATTGTTGCCTGCCAGTTCCGGTTGGCAAAAAGTGGGCACTGTAAAATACACGTATACAACAGTGGGGTTTAGCGGATATAATAAAATGACACCGGAGGAACTACAAAAAGTTGGTGACGAATTGCATATACTCTACAGCGAAGACTACCAGCTATCAGGGGTCATCGGGCGTGATTTCTATAAGGGACATCTGAAGCCAGGAACAAACGATACGGCAGCCATAACCAAACTGGTGATGGGTTCGGGTACTAACCGGGATACTTACAGCGGCCTATTTCAGCAGCGCCTTGTTCCCGGAACAGCCGATGCAATTGTGCTTAAATACTTTACAAACCCTTCTCCATACGGTTACCTCGGTATACTAAACGAGGCGGGCACAATGCTTAGCTCCCATTTTGTGGGGCATCCATCTTTGCAAACTAAAATTTACAGCAATGGGGATGTGTCATCCGGGGCTATAGACTACTCCGATTACGCAGAAATGGACTTCTACAACAAAGCCACAAATACGTGGACTTATGTAAAAGGCACGTCTCATGATACCACCACCCTGGTCAACTACACACCGTTCCGGCTTCCTGACGGCACACTGTGCGCGTTCAACGTGACTTACAAATCGGGCAAAACCTATCTGTCTATAGCAAATCCAAGCGGAGCCACCTACCCTACCCCGCTCTATCATTCGCTCTTCCTACAGGAAATGCCGGGATTGGCGTATGACTACTTCGCAGAACGCGGGCCCTACCTGGTGGCTTCATGCCAGGACGAGAATACGTTTACCATTGTGATCGGCAAGGGCACACAAACAACAAACTACCCTACAAAACTTTATGCTTACAAATGGACCAAAAATGAGTTGAGCTTTACGAC
>CANJQU010000101.1 GCA_947476485.1 Chitinophagaceae bacterium | reverse complement strand
TATCCTATTATTTGTTACAAGGTATTGCAGGCTATCAAGGATCATGTTTTTGTAGCGGTCATCGGCAAGCAGATGTTTCCACTCCAGAATGGTGGCGGTGAAGAAGTGAAGGTCATATTTCTTGCCCGATGGCATATAGTATCGTTTATACAACTAAGATACATTGCATTTGATAATTCCTTGCGTGAGCAACCCTGCGCGAGGGATGTTGGTGAAGAATAGCAACATCGGTGAGGCGGAGCTTCGAGGAGAAGCGTTCGGCCGCTAGTATCCTGCGGGTTTGTCCGACGCGAGCGACGTTGGTGAAGAACACCAAGATCGGCGAAAATGTGCCACAGAAGGTGCAGATGATTGCTCATTATGACATAGGCATGCAGATGTATCCTATTATTTGTTACAAGGTATTGCAGGCTATCAAGGATCATGTTTTTGTAGCGGTCATCGGCAAGCAGATGTTTCCACTCCAGAATGGTGGCGGTGAAGAAGTGAAGGTCATATTTTCGTTCGGCCGCTAGTATCCTGCGGGTTTGCCCGGCGCGAGCGACGTTGGTGAAGAACACCAACATCGGCGAAACGAAAAAGGGCGGAGAGGGAAAATGGAGTTATCTACATATCCCTATTTCCAAAGCAGTTTAACGATATCTTCTTTGCTCGTGTTGAAATGGCCAGCAATATCTCCGATAATCGCAGAAAACGTACCTATTTTGATGGGATCATGATTGGGAATGGTAATATGGTGCTCGCCATTCTGCACAGTTGTAAGGCGGATATGGCTTCCTACCTGGCGGGTTTCTTTATAGCCAAGCATCTTTAAAGACCTGATCAATTCAGACGCGCTGATGTCTCTTGGCAATCTCATGCTGCGAATACTTCGTCTTTCACAACATGCAAACGTATCAGACGGGCTTTATTATCATCATAATGACAATGAACAGCCTCTTTTACAGCTATCCTAAGGGCCTCCATCGTGTCTGCTTCAGTAAATATCGACACACCCATTCCTTTAGCTACAAACCCTCCTTCCTCACTTTCCTCAACTAAAAAGATAACTTCCTCCATTTCAATCGCTTTTTACAAATTTAACGCATTTATTTAAAATCGTCTTTAAGCGGACCCTGGTTTTCAACGCAACTAATAATTTCTTACCCCAACTCGCCCTCGTTTGCAACAGCCTCGTCCTCCCCTTCCTACTTCTCCACCACAAAATGAATCACCTTCCGCTCAACCCCACTCACCACATTCAGCACATACACCCCGTTAGATAAGTTCTCAGGCAGCACGATCTGCTCATTTATAACACCACCCGCAGCAGTCGTCCTTGTTGTGTATACTACCTGGCCCATCGCATTTATGATCTCATAAGTCATCTGCGCATCAAAAGCAGCACCAGTTGCCCCTTTCACTGTAAACGTCCCCTTGTTAGGATTTGGAAACAATCCCAGGCTCATCGGCATTGCTACAACATCCCCTCCTTTCACCGTTGTCGATTGTGCAGCAGAAATAGCCTCCTCGTTTGCCAATTCTCCCTGGGCTATGTCGGCTGACTGCATAGTGATAACATCTGGTGTAGTGTTCGCATTTGCTACGCGACCGTGCGGTGTCGGAACAATGCTCACAGCCTTGGTCACTGCAGCGCTGCAGCCGAAACTATTGATTACCGTATAGCTGATGTTTACGCTGCCGGAAGCGGCTACTGCATTCACCACGCCGGTGCCGCTGCCCACTGCAATTACTGCCGCATTGCTGCTGGTCCACAGTCCGCCGCTTGTTGCATCAGACAATGTTGCCGGTGTGCCGTATAGCACAGACGAAACACCCATGATGGCTGCAACAGCAGGAGCAGCATTTACTGTTACTATTGATGTGGTGATACAGGTGTTGGCAAGTGTGTAAGTGATCACTGTGGTTCCGGCAGAGACGCCTGTTACCTTACCAGACGCTGATATAGTAGCTACACCGGTATTGCTGCTGGACCATGATATTCCCGCCACCGCATCAGACAAAAATGTTTTGTTGCCTGGACAAACACTAAGCACACCGCTTATTGGCGCTGGCGACTGGTTCACGGCGATAGATGCAGACCGGTAACAGCCGGTGCCTAATGTATAACTGATTGTTGCCGATCCCGGCGCAATGCCGCTGACAACACCCGCGCTATCTACTGATGCATAAGCATTGGCGCTGCTCCAGGTGCCGCCCGCTGTAGCGTCCGTCAGGGCTATTGTTGCCCCGGTACACACCCTTACCGGTCCGCCTATGCTGGCAGGATTGGCGTTTACCGTGATCATCACAGATGCCCTGCAGCCGGTAGCCGCCATTGTGTAGTACACCGGAACCATACCTGCATTTGTAGCGCTCACCACGCCACTGGTACCCACTGTTGCCGTAGATGGGATACCACTGCTCCACACACCACCAGGTGTAATGTTTGATAGATTTGTTGTTGCCCCCTGGCATACTGCCGCATTCCCAGTAATTGCTGCCGGAGTAGGATACACCGTTAATATAACCATGGCAGGCAAGCCGGATAATGTATAACTCAGCGTTGCAGTGCCCGCAGTAACACCGGTCACTACTCCTGTGGCAGATACCGTAGCCACACTCAGCGGATTGATGCTCCAGGTGCCGCCTGCAACTGCGTTGAAGAACGCAGCAGTACTGCCCGTACATAAGTAGAAGTAATAACCGGTGATAGAACCCGGTGTACCCGTAACAGAGTTCACGGTAATAGATTTGGTTGCGAGCGCATTACTGCACACACTCGATATCAGGTAGCTGATAGTTGTTGTACCCGGCATTATACCCGTTACCACACCGTTGCTCCCTATTGTTACATTGCTGTTGCTTGCGCTCCACACACCACCCGCAACTGAATCAGTTAAGTTAATTGCCGAACCCACATTCACTACCGACAACCCGGTGATTGGCCCCACAGATACCGCATTCACGGTTACAACCATCGAAGACACCGCAGCGCCGCAGCCGTTAGATACCGTATAAGATACTGTTGCAGTACCCGCAGTTACACCGGTAATGTTTCCATACGCATCGGTTGATACGTTAGAGGTTGCGCTCCACGTTCCGCCGGCAACTGCATCGGTAAGGTGAACCGATGTGCCCACACATACAACCGGCGTACCGGCTATTACACCTGCGTTGGCCAGGGGATCTACGGTCATTACACTGGTGGCGCTTACAGTACCACAGCTATTCGACAGAGAATAAGAGATCATTGCAGTGCCCGCAGTTACGCCGGTCACATTCCCCAGGCCATCGGCCGTTGCATTAGGGCTGGCGCTCCATGTGCCACCTGGCACGGTAGCGGTAAAAGGAACAGTAGCCGCCGCGCACAGTCTCGCAGAACCGCTGATAGTGCCGGGATCAGGAAGCGCATTTACCGTTACCATAACACTGCTGTATGCGGTTCCGCAACTGTTTACTACCGTATAAGATATGGTAGCCGTGCCCGGGGCAATGCCGGTTACATTTCCAGCTCCGTCGACAGAAGCATTTCCGTCTGCGCTCCAGACACCACCGGGAGATGCATTTGATAAAGATTGTGTCACACCCATACACACTATTCCGCTTCCGCTGATAGTCCCTGCATCTGGCAATGGATTCACGGTTAAAACACGCGAGGCCACAACCGTACCGCAACTGTTGGTTACGGCATAGGATATAACAGTTGTTCCGGCACCCACACCTGTAATATTGCCGATGCTGTCCACCGATGCCACACTGCCTGCCTCGGAGCTCCATACACCACCGGTTGCCGTATCGGTTAAGGATGCCGTAGCTGAAACGCAGATAGTTGATGTTCCGTTTATTTCTCCGGCCACAGCCGTTACGTCTACCGTTACCACCCTGGTTGTCTTGCAGGTATTCGTGGCGGCATAAGAGATGGTAGTAGTTCCGCCGGAAATGCCTGTCAGAACACCCGAGGTGCTGATCGAACCTTTAGCAGGATTGCTGGAATACCAGGTACCGCCTCCCGTTGTTTGAATAAGTGTTACGCTTGTGCCGGTACATACTGCAGCCGGACCACCTATAGCTGCAGGGGTAGCATTTACGGTCAATATCTTTGTAGCGTTACACCCGCTTATCGCAAATGTATAATAGATCGGTACCACGCCCGGGTTATTAGCTGTAACTATGCCCGTAGATCCCACCGATGCCGTTGAAGGGATGCCGCTGCTCCATACCCCACCCGCTACTGTGTCTGACAAAGTCATTGTAGAACTCAGGCATATGCCGCCGGAACCGCGAATGGGGCCGGGGGTTGGGTAAACCGTTACAACAGTCGTTGCTGACGACCCGCCCACAGTATAGCTGAGTGTAGCAGTGCCGGAACTCAGACCTGTTACTATTCCACCCGCCGATACACTGGCTACGCTTGCCGTAGCCGGGCTGATACTCCATACACCGCCCGGGGCATCATCAAAAAATGGTGCGGTCGCACCCTGGCACATGTAGAAATAATAACCGGTAATGGCAGGCACCGGCGCAGCAAAAGTATTCCCCGCACCAATGGTAAGCAATGCAAATAGTATCGCTGCAAATAGCGTCTTAGAAAGCTTCATCTGCCCGAATGCACTGATCTGTGTGTGTGTGTTTGTAGCTTTTTTCATAGACATCTTCTTTTAGGTTTTAAATGTTCCTAACCCTCTTCAATAACAAAACTATGCATTATTATTAACAAATCAATCACAAATTTCTTGTTAACAAAAAAATTTTTTACGGCCACTTTACGCCGGTTCACCCCAAATGGGCTGATATATTATTGAAAAAGAATGGATTATGTGGAAAAACCTACATCAGACTTGATGCACAAAAAGGCTTCAAAAGCATACTGAAAGTGCTTAAAATAAAATTAATGTAATGTAAACAGGCGGCAATACACCCCTCAAAGGCGCGACAATTTTCCAGAAAGATACATAAACTGCAAAAACGAGACCGGTATATTCACGATTTGACTGCCTGCCTGAGCAGGTCAAAAGCTTCTTACGATTTTTACAAAAAATAAGACATTTACTGCGCGACAAACATAATCGCAAAACTGGCAATAAGAAAGATTGTCATGGCGATCGGCACCTTATTTGATCAAAGCCAGTGCATAGCCGAAACTACCATAAATATTGTTGCCGGCCACGCCGGGACGGAAGCCTAATTCAGCCCGGAAACTCAATATACGCGAGTATTCCATCACCTTTCTATACCCTATCCTGGCACCAATCGGAATGGTCTTGAAGCTACCCGGATCGTTGGCGACTATTGCGTGGCGGATACCATCACCATCAAGCACTGATTTGAACGTTGTTGGGGCAAAGAGGATATCCGCATACAGCTCATTTACAGTTTTACTATTGTACACATTACCACTCGTTGCGCTGGTTTTTGTTATGGCTGAGAATATCTTTATGTTAGCAAGGCCCAGGTATGCTCCCTTGCTCATTGCATTGAGATAATAATGATCAAGTGTGGTGCCATCGTGGGCTAGCACAGTTTCACCGCGCGCCATGCCGGTAGTAACGACACTGTTATACCCGATATACCCGGCCCTGATCGCGAGCATATTTCTGCACGGCAGCAAGGGGTTGACGTAATAGTAAGTTGTGGTTCTGTAGCCATTGCGACTATACAGCACTACCTTATGTTTCCTTTTAGTGTGCTCGTCTTTTATTAATGCTCTTATGCCAATTTCGCCGGACCTGAACCCGTGCACTTCCTCCATGTTTCTATTGGTCTCGTTTTCATTACCCGACAGGATGTTAAGCAGATCCAGGTAATCGTGAGTGTATTCCGCATGCAGCGACAGGTATTTCTTAAAAAACACATCGGCAGTTGCCCCTACACCCACCTTTATGAGGTCGCCAAAAGCTAATTCGGCCCTCGCAAACAGGAGTTGCCCCATAAACCTGACTTTTTCAGAACGGTCATTGTATAAATAAACAGTACCTCCATTTTTCAGACTAATCGAATCGATCAGTTTGGTAGTCTTGGCCTCCGCCCGTTTGAATGACTTCATCTGCTGCGCATGTACACCGGTGGCCAGAACGACTAACAGGGCCAATAGGATTTTCCTCATAATGTAGGTTTATATAGTTTTGGCCAACAAGGTAGTAAGCGATTGCTGAATAATATAGTGCACAATAAAGATTATCACATGCCACTTTTATTTACATCATCATATATACCCGAAACCGCCCGTAGAACTAAAAAATATTCCACTACATTTACGCGCTAAAATCCGAAAAAGTGCAATATCCCATACTGCTTATCTCCAGTTCAGCCGTGCACGGTTATGGCTACCTGGAATGTAATAAAGACGCCATACAGGAATTGACCAGGGGCATCACAACTCCTGTGCTGTTTGTGCCTTACGCCGCTGCCCGTAGCGAGTGGGATGACTATACCAATAAAGTAGGCGCCTTCTTCCGCAAGCTGGATATAGCAGTAACGGGAATTCACAAAGTGCCCCGTGAAAAGATCTTTACCGGCTACGAAGTGATATTTGTGGGTGGCGGCAACACCTTCCGCCTCCTCCGTTCGCTGCAGGAACAGAACCTTATGCAGGATATCCGCGATGCTGTGCTTACCGGAAAATTGAGATACATGGGCAGCAGTGCAGGCACAAATCTTGCCACGCGCAGCATCTGCACAACCAATGATATGCCCATAGTTTACCCGGCTGGTGGCTTTGATGGACTGAACCTGTTCACATGCCAGATCAACCCGCACTACCTTGATCCAGACCCGGACACAAGCCACAAAGGCGAGACCCGCGACCAGCGGCTGGCCGAGTTTCACCAGGAGAACGACATACCGGTTGTAGGCCTGCGCGAAGGCGCATACATCAATATCAACACTGATTTTGCAACAACCCGCGAGCTATATATAGGAGGGATAAACGGCGCTAAAATATTCAACCGGGGCAAAGCTCCTTACGAAGCGCCGGTGAATAAGAAGTTTGTACTGAAATGAGAACCTTGTTTACAAATTCACTCTGATACCTGTGTTATGAAGGCGTGCATAAATCCTCTACTTCTTATAGCTCTGTTCCTGCTTGCATCGTGCTTTGATAAAAACCATGAACGCAAAGAGATCATAAAAACATGGAACGCATATCGGTCGGCATTTGCAAACAATTTAGGTACCGAATGCAGCAAATACATAGATTCCGCTTCTGTCAGGTACTATGACCACCTGCTTACGTTGGTCAGGTCAGCGGACAGCACAACTGTTGATATGTTGAAAATGGACCAGAAACTGGCAGTATTGCTGGCAAGGCATACTCTGTCAGAATCTAAGATCATGCATATAAGCGGTAAGGAGCTTTTTGAAGAACTCGTGAAGCAGAGCGATGGGGGCAAACTTAGTGAAACGCTCAATTTTGAATATATTACTCTTGCTCCTAAACATGCCGAAGTCCGCATAATTGACACGAACGGAAAAAAGGGACTGGTTGTTGCTTTCAACAAAGAGTTCGGAGTATGGAAAATAGACCTGGTATCCATATCGGGCCAACTCAGTAAATCAGATTGGAGAGAATTAATAAATGAAAGCGGACGAACAGAGCACGATTTTGTTTCCGCACTTCTTGAATTGTCGAACAACGTGAAGCCAACCAATGCTGTGTGGCATGCCGTTACCAGGTAGCTACGCCACTTTTTGGGCCGGGCGGCACATGATCGAGTCAAATACTATCACTAATTTGGAGTTTCATAGTAGTTATTCCTTACAAATCTATCTCCATGCTATCTGTCCTCGATATCGCCCTGAACATTATCCACGTCCTCATCATCCTGTTCTGCGTCACGGGCTGGCTGGTACCGCGGTGGCGCCGGGCTCATTTTGTTATACTCATTACCATTCTGTTCTCGTGGTTTGTATTAGGCATATGGAAAGGCTGGGGATATTGCATGCTCACTGACGTTCAATGGCGAATAAAACACTCCCTTGGCCAGCAAAATCTTCCGGACTCTTTTATAAAATACTCCGTAGACAAAATAGCAGGCAGGGACATACCCTCACGCCTCATAAACCCCGTGATCTACTGTTTATTCTTCACTTCGGTCGCCGGCGCCTTGTATTTCAGATTTGTAAAGAAGCTGGCTAAGAAACCGGACATTACATAAATATAGCAGCCCTCACAGACTTCAACTTATCACTTATCAACTTATCAACTTATCAACCTATCAACTTATCACTTAACGCCCACCACTTTGAAAACTCCTGCCCCATATCTTTCAAGTCCACCCGCTCCCCTATCATCGGCGTTACCATGCTTACGCCTTCTTTTTTATTAAGTTCTGTGAGTGTGCTCAGCGGCGCATCCCAGTCATGCGTGCTGAGTGCAAACTTTGAAGAATGAACCGGCAATAGTCTTTTTGCATTCAGGTCCTTAGCGGCTTGCAGCACTTCATCCGGCAACATATGTATGTGTTTCCAGTTTTTGCTATACTGGCCACACTCCAGTATTGCCAGGTCGAACGGCCCGTAGGTGCTGCCCGCTTCTGCAAAGTGTTTATCGTACCCGCTGTCACCTCCTATGAAGATATTCATAGATGGCGTTTTCAACGCAAAAGAGGTCCACATTGCCATATTGCGTTTAAAACCACGACCTGAGAAATGGCGTGCCGGCACCGTATGCGCCACAAAACCATTACCCAGCGTTATCTCCTGGTACCAGTCCTTTTCCAGTATAATGCGCTTATCATAGCCCCACCGCTCCAGGTGCGCACCCGTACCAAGGCTGCAGATCACCTGCTTTATCTTCGGTTTCAGTGCTTTCATGGCCTTGTAGTCAAGATGATCCCAATGGTCATGAGAGATGAACAGATAGTCTATCTCGGGTATATCCGCAGGCGTATAGCGGTCACTGCCCGGGAACGCCTTTGTGGTAAACGAAAACGGCGATGCGTGCCCGCTCAGCACCGGATCCACCAATATACGCTTACCATCCACCTGCATAAAATACGACGAATGCCCGAACCAGACCAGTACCTCATCCTTCCGGTCCAGCAACAACAGATCTGTTTTCATAGAAGGCAGCTGCTGCGGGGGCGCAACGCTCTTTTTCCGCTCTAAAAAAAATTCTCTCATCACAGAAGCGTAGGTAGCCCCGTCGGTTAGACTCGGCGTTTCGCTTTGGTTCTGGAAAGCGCCATTCCTGTAATTTGGCGACTGTTGTATGAGTTCCAGTCTGCCGCCAGACGGTTTGCTGCCAAAAAGTGGCAGGCGCATGAAAATAACAACAGTTGCAATGAACGTTAAAATAACTCCTAGGAACAAAAATGTCATAAACATAGCTTTTTCTTTAAAGATTGGCCGCGCTCCTCTGAGCGCGTACTTATTTATTCGTCGTTCAATGTTTTGCAAATATATTACCTCATCATTCCCAGCATTACCCGGTCAAACATCCTGTCGGATAAAATGCTCTTTGCAAAAAGTATCAGTTTAGCGCCGCCACCGGTAGCATAGCGGGTTTTAGGACGAGCAGACATAATGGCTTTAATTATTGTTTTGGCCACAACTATCGGTTTGGAACCCATCTTGTCCGCACGCTCAAACATTTGTGCATGTTTGCGGGTGAGAACACCATAATCTGTATCTCCGGATGTTTTAAGCATATGCTCACGGGCTATTCCCGCCCACTCCGTAATGATAGCTCCCGGCTCTATGATCACTACATCTATACCGAACTCTTTAAGCTCCATCCGCAGGCTGTCGCTCAGGCCCTCCACTGCAAATTTAGTGGCATGATACCACGCTCCCTGCGGCTCTCCCAACTTCCCGCCAATGGACGATATATTAATGATGCGCCCGGAATGCTGCTTCCGCATCTGGGGCAACACCAGTTGCGTGAGCCGCGCCATACCAAAAATATTTACTTCAAACTGATACCGGGCCTCCGACATCGGCACATCTTCAAGCGCACCATAAGAACCATATCCGGCATTGTTCAGCAGCACATCTATCCGGCCTTCCGTTTTCAAAATTTCGGTAACACCATTTACCATCGACAGCTCATCCGTCACATCCATTTCCAATAGTTTCACCCCTGCTTCTTTTAGATCCTGCATTTTTCCCAATCTGCGGGCCACACCATATACTATGTATCCCTGCTGTATCAGCAACAGTGCTGTTTCTTTCCCTATGCCTGAAGATGCGCCGGTTATTAATGCTACTTTTTTCATTTTTTTTGTTTTAAACATTTGATTGACTAATCACTCTATAAATTGATTAAAAAAATCAGGTTATCATTGCCCAAAGCATCTCAAATGAGTCGCTGATCAACTGGTGTTGCTTCGCCTTTGGGAAGTTATTGGATATTAAATACTGGTTGATACCGTAAGTCTGACTGCTGATAAGTGTAAACAAAAGATCAACCGGCTGAGGCTTTATGATCTTCTCCTTTATGCCCTTATTCAGCATATCATAGAATGGCTTCAGTGAAGCCTCAATTTCAAGCGGCGCTATCTGTGCCAGGTAGGGAGAATTCTTGAACTGCTCTACAAACCTGAACTGTAGCTGATTATCCAGCGCCCAGTATAGCGATGCCAGGTATTGCTCCTTTATGGTATCCTTAAATGTTGCCTGGCCTTTAGCATGCTCAAAAACATAGCCCGACATACGGCTTTTAATATCCACATACAGCGCTACTACCAGTTCGTCCTTGGTTTTGAAATAATGAAATAACGTACCATTCGCCACTCCCGCTTCCTTAGCTATAAGGCTGGTGGGAGTGCCATGAAACCCATACTCCACAAAGAGTTTGAGCGCAGCATCTAACAATAGTTGTTTCTTATCCATTTACCAACGACTGACTAAACAGTCAACAAATGTAAGATTGGTTTCCGAAACAACAAAATTTAATTTAGATAAACTTGCATTGCATATATTAATCTATCTTTAGCCAAAACGGGCTAATGAAGCTGAAAAGAGCATTGATCGATCCTGCCTTTTGGTTGCTGCTGGGTATCAACGGATACCTGGTCTATCATTATTACCAGCATCCCGAAGTCTTTACGACACTTATATGGCTATACTGGTCGCAGACAGGGCTGATGGGCTTCTTTAATTTCCTGGATATCCTTACCGGCCCCGAAAAAACACTCACGGAACAGGAAGAAGCAACAATAAACAACTCCAATTTATCAGATGCGAGCAAGTATGAAATAACGCACCGGGACAGGGTCAAGGTTGCCTTTGGCTTTTTAACGCTCTTCGGAATCCTGCAAGCGATCTATGTTGCCTTCATTGCCGTGATGCCCGAGTCCGGCCCCTTTCAATGGTATCTATACTGGTATTTTATAATTGCGTTCTTCATGGGCCAGTTGTATACGTTTATCCAGCACAAATTGCAGCAGAAAAAAAGCCCGCCTAACCTTGTCCCTTCAACCTTTGTACCTTTCCTGCGCATCCTGCCATTACATCTTACTATTGTTTTGCCCACTTTCTTAAAGGTTGGCAACATGGGCTTCTTCCTCATACTTAAGAGCCTCGTGGACATCATCATGTATGTGTTCATAAAACCGGCTGCCCCCTCCAAAGAATTGCGTGCTGCATCGCTTTCCACACAGCAAAGTTTGTAAGCCCGCAGCCCAATGCAGCATTTACAGCCTGCTGTTTTTTTAACACGCTATGGCGCTCGTTTTATAATTAACCTTCCTTACCTTCATACTATGGAAGTAAAACAATACGAACTGGCGATAGAGCTGGCACGCGGCGGAGAGTGGCTATGCGATGTGACCGAATACATAGAAAATGATATCCGGAGATACGAGATAGAGATTGACCCACCCATATTTGTAGACGGCGAAAAAGCAGAGAGCTTCCCCATGGAAATGCGCTATGCCCCCGGTGGCGAGCTGGTCTTCCATACCGAGCACCCGCTCACCGAAGACCTCCAGGAACTGGAAGGCATACTGGCCCGGGAGATCATTAACGAAGACGTTTAACTGAATTAGCTAAATCAAAAAATCCCGCCAAAGAGCGGGATTTTTACTGACTACAGTCAATTACTTCACTGCTGTTCGGAATTTGCAATTCCGAACGACATGGTTGGGGATTTGTAGTCCACTCAATTACTTTTTCTCCGGCAAAAGCCCCCTGTTCTTCAGCATCGGCTCTATCTTGGGGTCGCTGCCACGGAAATTGCGGAACATAGTTGCAAGGTCCTGTGTATTGCCGCGGGAGAGGATCATATCACGGAAGCGCTGGCCGTTCTCACGGGTCATGCCGCCATGCTCCTGGAACCATGCGTACGCATCATCGTCCAGCATCTCCGTCCACAGGTAGGCATAGTAGCCGGCCGAGTAACCATTGCTCCATATATGCAGGAAGTAGCTGGAACGGTAGCGTGTGGGCACTTCAGGCAGAAAAAGATGGGCGTCATTCAGTGCTTTCTGTTCAAATTTGTCCACATGCTGCTCAGGGCTGCCCGGAGCTATCATATGCCACTGCATATCCAGGTCGGCAGCGGCAAGTATCTCTGTCAGCGCATACCCCTGGTTAAAGGTCGCTGCCTTCTTTATCTTGTCTACAAGCGTTTGTGGCATCAGTTCGCCGGTCTTGTAGTGTGTAGCATAATGCTTGAATACCTGCGGCTCAGAAGCCCAATGCTCGTTGAACTGTGAGGGGAACTCTACAAAGTCACGCGCTGTAGCGCTGCCCGATATGCTGGGGTATTGCTGATCGGCAAATATGCCATGCAGGCCGTGGCCAAACTCATGGAACATGGTCGTCACATCATCAAAGCTGATAAGCGCCGGCTGGCCATCTGCAGGCTTGTTGAAGTTGCATATGTTATAGATAACAGGCTTTGTGCCAAGCAATTTCGCCTGCGTCACCATATTGTCCATCCATGCGCCGCCATTCTTATTGTCACGCTTGAAGTAGTCACAATAGAAGAGCGCCATCGAGGTGCCGTCCTTATCGATCACTTCATACACCCGCACATCCGCATTGTAGACCGGCAGGTCTTTGCGCTCTTTGAAAGTGATGCCGTATAGCTGGGTAGCCGCATAGAAGATACCATTTTGCAGCACATTGTTTATTTCGAAGTAGGGCTTTATCTCGCTCTCATCTATGTCATAACGCTCCTTGCGCACCTGCTCCGCATAAAAATCCCAGTCCCATGCCTCCAGCTTAAAACCTCCCTGCTGTTTGCTGATAACCGATTGTATGTCCTTGGCTTCCACTTTGGCCTTGGCCGTAGCCGCAGGTATCAGCCGCTGCAGGAATTCTTCCACTGCCTCCGGCTTCTTGGCCATCTGGTCCTGTAGTGTCCATGCCGCATAGTTAGGGAAGCCCAGCAGCTTTGCTTTCTGCGAGCGTATCACCGCTATGCGCGAAATAGTAGCGCGTGTATCATTAGAGTCATTCCTTTCAGCCCGGTTCCACGATGCTTCAAAAAGCTTACGGCGTGTTTCACGCACCTTGAGCGACTGAAGCGCGGGCTGCTGCGTGGTATTTTGTAAAGAAAGCATCCACTTACCCGGGTGGCCGGATGCAGCGGCCTGCTTTGCCGCCGCTGCTATTTCACCCTCGCTAAGCCCGTCCAGCTCCGCTTTATCGCTTATAATAAGCGCACC
This sequence comes from Chitinophagaceae bacterium, assembly GCA_947476485.1. Classification (GTDB taxonomy): domain Bacteria; phylum Bacteroidota; class Bacteroidia; order Chitinophagales; family Chitinophagaceae; genus Nemorincola. The sequence goes on along the minus strand of CANJQU010000101.1, from coordinate 2,188 downwards.
GGCCTTCGCCGCGGCCAGCAACTGGTTGGTGTACTTGGCGCCCAGGGTGGCTTCCTCCTTATTCAGTGTCTTCAGCAGCCCCTTGTCTTTATCCGACAGGTTGGCGCCCGACATTACAAACTTCTGGTAGTAATACTCAACCAGCCTCTTCGATTCAGGGTCCAGGTTCAGCTTTGCGCGCTGGTCATACACCGTCTTTACCCGCTTGAACAGCTTTGTGTTCAGGTAGATGGCATCGGTATTGGCCGCCAGCTCCGGCGCCACCGCCTCCGATACGCCCTGCAGCGTCGGATTGGTATTGGCGCTGTTCAGCAAACCAAACACTCCGGACACACGGCGCAGCAACTGCCCGCTCTTTTCTATGGCCACAAAAGTATTCTCAAAAGTAGGCACAGCCTTATTATCGGCTATCTCCTGTATTTCGGCCAACTGGCGCTTCATACCCTCCGTTATTGCCGGTTTGAAGTCGGTGTCCTTGATCTTCGTAAAATCTGCGGTCTGGAACGGCAGCGTACTCGCTTTAAGAAATGGGTTATTTGCGTCCAAAGTATTGATGGTATTTTTCATTTCCTGGCCATAGGCAATTGTAGATACGGCCATACCTAATACAGGTAAAAAAGATAATAATTTCATTGAGCTGTTTTATTGTGAGGGTGACAAAGATAACATCTTGGAGAGTAATATAACTCCCCCAAATAAATCCCCCTCATCCTGAAAAAACAAACCTGTTGTTTTTACTTTCGCTTAAACTTACTTCATGGCCTACAGGACCGCACTGGCGACCGACATTAAGCAGCTACATGATGTTAGAATGTCCGTAAAAGAAAATGTGCTGATAAATACCGCGCTGGTGACCGATGATATCTATGCGGATTACCTAACCAGGCGCGGCAAGGGATGGCTGTGCGAAACAGACGACTCTGTAGTAGGCTTCGCCATTGCCGACATTGAGAAAGACAGCATCTGGGCGCTGTTCGTAAGGCCGGAATACGAAGGCCGCGGTATAGGCCGTAAGCTGCATAATGATATGCTCGACTGGTACTTTGCACTAGGCAAAGACCGCGTATGGCTCAGCACAGCGCCAGCCACAAGAGCCGAGACCTTCTACCGCGCCATGGGCTGGAAAGAAACATCAAGAAAGTACGGCGAAATATTCTTCGAGCTCGCTGCGGAGAGCTGGCATTCCCGCCCTGTCTGAAACCGAACCACTCTTTTCAGTATCTTGCTTTACTTAACGTCAATACCATGGGAAGAATAGTAATAGTAGCCTACAAACCAAAACCGGGCAAAGAAAGTGAGCTTCACGACCTGACCAAAACGCACTACCCCATACTGAAACGTTTGGACCTGGTCACAGACCGCACTCCTATTATCATGCTGGCTAAAGATGGTACGGTAGTAGAGGTATTTGAGTGGTTGTCGGCCGAGGCCATACAACAGGCGCATAAGCACCCCGAGGTGCTAAAGATGTGGTCCGCATATAGCGAGGCATGCGACTATATACCACTTAACCAGCTTGAAGAGTCTGCCAATATGTTTGCAGACTTCACACCGTTCTAAATGAATAGTAAAGCCTTGTCCCGAATGATCGGGACAAGGCCAGGTTTTTTTAATGTACAGCTAACGTTGAAGAAAAAGCGAATCGCGCTCCGTGGCAGCACTCACGCACCACAACTTTTAGCCTGCCTGCCGTCAGGCAGGCTTATCACTTTTCACTTATCACCTGATTAGTAGCCTTTCTTAGCTACGCCGTCTTTTATTGCTTGCAGTGCTTTGGCTTCGCTCATTATAGCAGCCATCTTGTTTCCTTTGCCATCATGACCACCAGCCATATATCCACCCTTAGCTGTTTTTGTGATCACTGCGTCCTGCATTGGAACATTTTTTTCCTTTGTTTTAAGGCAATAAGCCTTGATCATTTTTGAAGTGTCCATGTGTTTATTTGTTTAATTGTTAGGAGTAATGGTGTTTAAGTTGACACAAGCTAATAATTTTTTCATGAAAAGTGTATATACACAGCCAACAAATTTTAATTCGCAGTTTCACTTTGCCAAATAGCAACTGAAAAATATAATAATTCCGTACACTATACCCAAAGTAAAAACCGAATGACCCTGGCCTTAAAACACGTAGAGACGCAATGCTTTGCCTCCACATAATTGTAGCAGATGCAAAAACATAACAATTT
>CANJQU010000100.1 GCA_947476485.1 Chitinophagaceae bacterium | reverse complement strand
GATGGCTGGTTGATGTATATGATGAGACCGGTGAGACGGTGGCTATTGCAACTATCCTTACTATGGTTAGGATGAAGAACCAGGAGGAGTAAGTTGATACGTTGATAGGAGGCTATTATAGTGCCCGCGTATTTTGCGCGGGCATTGTTATTTTTAATGGCAGATAATCTTAGCAGCACACGTTACTCCAGTTCATACTCCATTCTTACAATAATGTTTGCCGTTTTATTTTTGCTGGAAGTATTGTTAGTGCCGCTGTAAGTGTAGGCTTCATTGCTGTACTGGCCTGTTATCTGGAATACACCCATCTCTGCATTTTTGAGCTTTCCCAGCGTTGCGTGTGCGCTCTTAGCTATCGTTGATGCCCGTGTGTAAGCGTCATTTGATGCCTGTGCCAGAAGATTGATCTTCAGGTCGGAGAGCTTCGTATAGTAGTAGAGCGGTTCGTGGGAATTAAGCTCCATACCCGACTGCAGCAATTCAGTTATTTCCCTCGATACCTTTTCAACATTATCAATGTTTTTCGACTCTATTTTTATCTGCTGGTGCAGTTGATAGCCTTTAAACACAGAACCCGCGATACGCCCTTCGCTGTTGTACTTGTCTTCGTTAAGTTTAGTGTTGGTGATCGATGAAAAAATGATCTCGTTCGGGCTTATGTTGTGGGCAGTGAGATAGGCTTGTATCTGTTGCTCATCTGCTTTTATCTGGGTATAAGCGTCTTTAATATTCATGGAGGTCCGCTCAAATGTTGCCGACCACACGACGAGGTCGGCAGTGAAATTATGATAGGCGCTGCCTGCCACGCTCACGGTCTTGTGCGATCTGAACTTGTAGTTGTATCCCTTGGTAAGGATAATGCAGCCCAGTATCAGCGATACGGCAACAATTATGGCGGCTGCAGTGCTTTTCATTTTCTGTTTTTATTGTAAGCTGAGAGCGTGTTAATCTATATACTTACCCAGGTATCTGCCGAGCCCTTTGCCTGCCATTGCATAAGCTTCCTGTATACGCTCGCCGGTGTCGAAATCATAGCCGCCAAACGTGCGGCCGGGGCAATCTTCACAGCTCAGTTTGGCTATAACTTTGTTGTGATCTGCTGTTTCCACTATCCATACTTCCCCATCAATGTAGGCATTCTTCCTGGTGATGCCGATGTTGAAGCCCGGCTCGGTAAATACCGTTTTGAAGATAAGGGTATACTTTTCTTTTGGGTAGATACCTATTTGCACATTGCTTGCGCTGTTGAACGCTTCTTCAAACCTCGGCTCAAAGCGCCTTGATCTGTCTGATATCCACGACTCTTCCCATTTATCGCCCCTGCCTGGTTCTTTCTTATTATAGCTTTCTTTTTTATCAGCCACATACTCTCTTTCAGATTTTTTACCTACTTCCATATTGGCGTAGTCGTATTCCACGTTCAATTTCTTGATCCCCTTTAGTACGCTAAGGTCTCCGCTGATGAGCTTTATCCTTTCTGCATGAGCAAAGGAGGCAACAAATAAAAATGCGAGCGTTGCGAGGAAACGTAGCTTTTTCATAGATTTTTTTAGCCTTTGTGCATTTACAAATATAAGTTATCGGTTTTAACGGACATTCCCGGGAACATTATTCTGTGAAAAGCTGCGACTTGATCTTGTGACCTGGGCAGTAAAATTTTGTTCCTCAAATATATCGTCCCATGTAATATCGCCATCCACCTTACGTTCTGCCAAAAAGGGGCGGCAATCAGGATAATATACCCAGAACATAGGCTCTTCTTTCACAGTGCCATCGGGCAGGGTAGTAGCTATTATTGGCGCCAGGCCTACTATGCGTACCGTGGCTTCTCCAGTATTGATATAGAGCGAATCCTCTTTAATGGCAAACTTTGTGACGCGGCTGCCGGGTAACTGCCGGTTTCTGAAATCCTGAAGGAATTCGTCTGTGGTAAAAGCATGCGTAAAACGGCCGTCCGCAGATGGGTATGCCGTTATTTTGCCATCAATAATACAGTCTACCAGGGTCTTAAGCAGAGGGTTCCTGCTATTGGCGAGGGCGAAGAGCGCATTGTGCCCATCGCTCAGCGATATGTCTTCCCACAATCGTGTTTTCGAAACGATTTCCTTTTCCTTAATTGGCTTCCACGGCATGTAATGGCCAGATACGGGGGTAGCAGCGGTCGTCTGGGCAGAACTGCTACTAGTGATGAGAACAGATGTTGCGACAAGCAGCATTTTGCATGCATTTTGGTAGATCATGGCGATTGCTTTTATTAAAAGTAATGATTTTTTGATATAACAATGCATCAATTACCAGAAATCGCTGAGCGGAGTGCGTTATGGAGTCCGCTTAATAATTATCAAATATGCTAAATATCTGTTACTTTTGATACAGGGTTCTAAACTTCCTTATATGCGTCACACAGAAGGCCACGTTAGTCATGAGATTCAGCATGGTATCGCCACGATCGAATTTTTTCATCCTTCGAGCAATTCCTTACCTGCAGCTATACTTTCCGATCTCGCCAAAACGATAAATGATATTGGCATAGACAACCGTGTAAAAGTTATCGTATTGCGTAGCGCCGGTGACAGGGCATTTTGCGCCGGGGCTTCTTTCGATGAGTTGATGGCTATAAGTACGGAAGCCGAGGGTAAGAAATTTTTCAGTGGTTTCGCTCACGTGATAAATGCGATGCGCAAATGCCATAAACTGATCATTGGCCGCGTGCAGGGCAAGGCAGTTGGTGGCGGCGTAGGGCTTATTGCTGCAACAGACTATGCGATCGCCACAGATGATTCTGCGGTTAAGCTCAGTGAGCTTGCTGTGGGCATCGGCCCGTTTGTGGTAGGTCCTGCGGTGGAGCGGAAAGTAGGTGTATCCGGTTTTACCCAATTGGCCATAGACGCTACGGAATGGCGCTCTGCAGAATGGGCTAAACGGCACGGGCTGTACTCCGAAGTTCATAAAACAATACTTGAGGTCGATGATTCGGTGCAGGGCCTGGCAGAGCGATTGGCGCACAGCAGCCCCGAAGCGATGGCGCAGCTAAAAAAGATATTCTGGCAGGGTACAGAAAACTGGGATACGCTGCTCTCTGAGCGCGCCGCAATCAGTGGCCACCTGGTACTCAGCGATTTTACACGCCATGCAATAAATAAGTTCAAAGCGAAGCCGGCCAAATAGCCTGCATGTTGGATGGTTTGAAAATAGTCTTGCGCGGGTTTTATACCTTTTCAAATTGAGCAATAAACATGCTGTCTGCGCCTATGTTTATTCCGTTGATAAGCTCGGTTTGTGTTAGCTTCATTCCCGTTGTTTTTACGATTTCGTCTGCCACGTCCTCGTTCTCCTTTTTGAATACAGAACACGTGATATAAATCAGCCGGCCACCGGCTCTGAGATGCCGTGATACATTGATGGCAATTGTCTTTTGCAGCGAGGAGAATTTTTCGACAATAGCAGGGTCAAAGAAATAAAGCTGTTCAGGTGTGCGTGCCCATGTGCCTGATCCGCTGCAAGGGGCATCGCAGATAATATTATCAAACTGTTTGCTGCCAAGCGCCCTGCTAAGTAGTGCCGCGTCAGACACATCCGTTACATACGCCACAGGCGGCTCCAGGCGATAGAGCTTGAAGCGCTGCTTCAGATTGTGAATGATGCTTTCGCGAGTGTCTGAAACCGTTAGCCGAACACCAGGCTGTATATCCCGGAGCAATAATGATTTACCGCCCGCACCTGAACAGCAGTCATACCATAGCTCATTTTTTTTCGGGTGGAAGAACGCACCGGTTTTTTGAGATGACGCATCTTGCACAGCATAAGTATCGGGTGGCAGCACCTCGTCTATTTTAGCGCCATTGGGTAGCTGCAGGCAATTATCATTAACGAAGGTAAAGGGTATTTGTTTTCCGTTCAGCAGGCTGGTTACTTTGCCCATATCCCTGCGCACCCTGATGAACAGATGCGGCTGCGCCAGCATAGAGCGTAGCCACGATTCTTTATCGATGCCGGCCGACAATGAGAGATCGATGGGAAACAATGCGCCTAAATCCAGTTGCGGCTCAGAAGCATCTGCCGCTTCAATAGCAGGCGGCAGCATTTTTTCATTCCCGCATAGTTTCATGCAAACTGCAAGTCGGGTTTCAATCCCGATCTCCAATTCCAAAGTACTAATGCCCTTACTGCACCTGTACCAGCTATATGCCATTGCGCTAAGTATCCTGCGGTCGCGGCTTCCAAGTATAGGATGTTGTTTAAAATAATTTTTAAGGAAGTGCGCCAGCGGCAGACTGCCGTCGTATTTTTCAATTATGGCCTTTATATGTTGCCAGATGTAGCGCATGGGTTAAAATTAGTGGATTAGAAGGGGATAGAGAAACTATTATAGAATGTAGCGATGCCGGCAGATCAAAGAGTTGTTAATTTCAAAAAATAATTGGCCCGCAAATAATCCCCTGGCTGTTTTTGCAGTCTAATCCGCAAACAGATCCTGTTTATGAAATGGAAATCTTTAGGTTCAATTGCCGGTATTCTGATATCAGGCAGCTTATTTTTCGCCTCCTGCGTGCAGAAGAACTACTACAATGTGCAACCCGATCCCGGCAATAATACCAACACCGCGTACTATTTTGACGAAGAGTTTAATGGTGCCGATGACTATGGCTGGTCTTTTACCGCCGCCGCCGACTCTGCCTATGCAAGTATTTCCGGAGGCAGTTACCAGTATGTAGACTACAGCGCTTTAAGATCGAGCATGACCTTTGTGACTACCGGCGCCGATGTGCATAATAATTTTACAGTCACTACGCGCGTAAGATCCAACAACGTGATAGGGCTGATCTTTGGCGCCTCTGCTACAAGCAATGGCTATGCGTTTTATATAGATACCGCTGGCAACTATGCGCTATACCAGCAGGGCAATGGGGTGAATGCCTCTATACCCATCATCCCCTTTACACAGGATACGCTTTATGCACACAAAAACGACTGGAACACACTGGAACTGGACCAGGCAAATGGCGTCTGGACTGGATTTATCAATGGTACACAGGTGTTCACGATGGCTGCAAGAGCGCTTGGTGGGCCGGGCTTTGGGTATAAAATTTTGCCCGGAACAGTTGGGTATGCCGATTATCTGACGGTGAAGAATAATTAGGAGGGCGGTAAATTTCTCTGGTGACTACATACTACGCCAGGTAATACATCTTCAGCATCCCCTTACCCTTCGCATAGATCTCTCCGCGGAATTCGAAATCGAATTCATCTTTTACCAGTTCGTGGGTTGTTTCAGAGATATTTATTCGTCCCGCTTCGCTGCTCTGTTCCATGCGGGCTGCGGTGTTCACGGTGTCGCCCCATATGTCGTAAGCGAATTTCTTTACCCCGACGATACCGGCTACCACGCTGCCGCTGTTGATGCCAATGCGCACATCAAACGTTGTGTCGCCAAGTTGTGCTTTCCGGTCTTTAATAAAGTCCCGTATCTCTATGGCGGCTTTCACTACTTTCTGTGCATGCATCGGGTCTTCTGCAGGTAGTCCGCATACGGCAAGGTATGCATCGCCCACTGTCTTTATCTTTTCAATATCATACTTGCCCATGATGTCATCAAACGCTTTGAAGCACGCATGTAGTTCGCTCACCAATTCCTTTGGCGTGAGGCGGTCTGCAGTGGTTGTGAAGTCAATGAAGTCAGTAAATAGAACAGTCACATTACTAAAGTAGCGGGCTTCGGCGCTGTCATGGTTTTTCAGTTCCTCCGCCACCTCTGCCGGCAGAATGTTCAGCAGCAAAGCATCACTCCTTTTCTTTTCTTTTTCTATCTCTTCCTTTTGCGCTTTTATTATCTCGTTTTGCTTAACCGCCTGCTCTGCTTCAATGAATAATTTTATGTTCCTGACCTTTTGTTCGTGAAGCTCATTGTTCTGTTCTTCCAGCAGGGCGTTGTATTGTTTGTAGTAAACAAGACTTGTAGCAAGATCTTGTTTTTGTTCATACAGTCCTGAAAGTTTTTTAAGTATCTGCAGCATTTTTGCCTTCACCTTTACCTCATCCGCAATGGTATACCCTTTAAGTAGTGCGTTTATGGCTTCGTCCGTTTTGTTTTGTGCTGCCAGTATGTTGGCTATATTGATGATATTGGTTACTGCGGGATTGCGGAGATTCAGTTTTTCTCTTATTGCAAGCGCACGTTCGTTGTGTACAATTGCAAGCGCATGGTCGTTGTTGGCTGCATAATAGCCGCCCATGTCCGTCAGCACCCGCGCAGTGACCGGCAATTGGCTTAATTCCTCACTTTGTTTCAGTGCGCTCTGCAGGTATTCCAAGGCTTGGCGGTTGTCTCCAAGTTTGGCATAAACATTGCCCATCGTATTGAGGAGGCGGGCATCAAATACTTTTTTCTTATTGGCAGGTTTTTGGGTCAGCGGCATGATCTCCTGACATAGGGCCAGGGAGTCGGTATAGTTTCCTTTTTCGGCGTAGAGATCAGCTAACTGGTGACCGCTTGCAATAGTAAAATGCAGGATACGGTCTGTTTTATGCAGTTGGCGGTATGCCTCGGTCATATATTGTACAGCCAGTTCTAAATTGCCAAGGCCCCTGTAGTTGGTACCTATGACCACGGAGCACATAGCGGAGCCATCAGGGTAGCCTATCTCTTCGAATATTTTAGTTGCTTCACTGCAAAGGTCTATTGACGTTCCATACCTGGAGTAGAACGAATCTGTGAATCCCGGTATGAGCATAGAATAGGCAAGCGCTTTTCTGCTTACGGTCGGGTTTTTCCTGAACCATGTTGCTTTATCCAGAAGTGGATCAACATCAACAGCCTGGGCAAGCGAGATCAGTTCGAGAGTGTCACAAAAAAAATCATCTACGGCACGTTCATTACCGGTTTTCGCGTTATCATACAGTAACTCAAAAGTATCGGGGATACTCATAAAAATATCGGGCTAACAAAATAACTAATGGAAAAAAAGTTCAGACCCGAATACGTTTCATGGTGATTCGCGAAGAACAAGCGGCCAAATATACAAAAAAGAAAAACGTAATAAACTTTTGTCAGTGCAACAGGTTCCCATTTATTAACCACGTAAATCTGGTTCAATTGGTACAACAAAGTAGCCACGTTACCGCGGCTACTGAACAAACTTTTACTATTAATGTTGCACAACTAATTTTCCTTTACTTACAGTGCCAGCGCCGCTGAATAAGTGGTAGGTATAAATGCCTCCGGGAATTGTGCCGGTATTCCAATTTATTTTTCCATTGCTGCCGTTGAATGATCGTTCCATCACTTTTTCACCAAGAATATTTGTTATTACTAAGCTGGCTTCTGCAGATCCGGGAAGGTTATATGTAATGGTGATATCGCCACTACCCGGATTGGGATAAACAGAGACGGGTTCGTCCGCTGCCTTGGGAACTACCTTTACTCCCAACGCAGGGTCCGAAAAGCGACGGATACGGTGGTTGTAACAATCGGCAACATAAAGGTTGCCAGACGCATCTTTAGCAAATCGCGCAGGCTGGTTCAGCAAACTTGATGCAAGCGGGCCGTCTCCATTGAACCCGGAAGCGGTTGAGCCGGCAATTGTAGAGATGCCGCCGGAAGTGTGTACGATCCTGATCCTTGAGTTAGCGCCACCATCTGAAATAAGCACATTACCCAAAGAGTCGGCAATTACCCCCCTCGGGTTAAACAAGGTTGCCGCCGTTGCCGGGCCTCCGTCGCCGCTGAAGCCGGCAGTTCCGTTGCCTGCAAGGGTAGTGATAATATCGCCTGTCGGCCTTACAATGCGCACACATGAGGCACCGCTATCAGTGATGTAAACGTTCCCGGCTGCGTCTACTGCAACATCGGTAGGTGCGATCAGTTTGGCCGAAGTTGCAGCGCCCCCGTCACCGGAATAACCGGCAGTACCTGTTCCTGCAAAGGTGATGATATCTCCCGTAGGACGTACAATGCGAACGCAGGAATTTGCGGCATCTGCAATGTAAAGGTTGCCGGAGGCATCTACGGCAATGCCTTCGGGGTAACCAATTTTTGCCGCGGTGGCACTGCCTCCGTCACCACTGTAGCCTGCTGACATTGGCGTGCCTGCATACACCGCAATATCCCCTGTTGGGCGAACTATGCGGATGCAGGCGTTCCCTGCATCTGAAATATAAATATTACCTGCGGCATCTGTAGCCACGCCTGTTACCTGGTTCAGTTGTGCTGCGCTCGCCGGGCCGCCATCTCCACTATACCCCGGGCCGGCAGCAACATTGCCGGCAAATGTTGAAATGATATCACCAGTGGGGCGCACTATCCGAAGACAGTTGTTTCCAAAGTCAGCAATGTAAAGGTTCCCGGTAGCATCAAATGCTGCCGCTTGCGGAAAATATAGTTCAGCATTGGTGGCTGGCCCCTCATCGCCACAGTAGTAGTTGGGTGACCCGTAAATGGTGTTGATGATACCGCTCGTAGTTACTTTACGTATGCGGTTATTATAGGCGTCCGAAAAATAAATATTGCCTGAAACATCGATCACCAGCCCTGCTGCCCCATTTATCGCTGCGGCCGTAGCGCTGCCGCCATCACCGTTATAACCTGCCGATCCGGTGCCCGCAACCCTGGTGATAATACCTGCTGCATCCACTTTTCTTATGGCATACATACAGGCAATATATAAGTTTCCGGTGGCGTCTTCGGTCACAAAGACTGGTTGGTCCAATGTAGCTGCAGTAGCAGCTCCGCCATCGCCTGAGTAACCGGGCGTTCCGCCGGTGCCTGCTATTGTTGATATTGTTCCGGAAGTATTTACTTTCCGGACGGCGTGGTTGTTCATATCACATATCAGCAAGTTTCCTGCTCCGTCAATATAAAGGCCGCGGGGGCTGGAAATAAGTGCTGCAGTAGCGGCGCCACCATCACCAAAAAAACCGGAAGTACCTGTTCCGGCAACCGTGGTAATAATACCGGATGTGCTTATTTTACGCACAGCGCTATTGTGCCAGTCGGCGACATATAAGTTGCCGGCACCATCAAAAACGATCCCGGAATTTCTATTTAAAGTTGCATTTGTGGCTGCAAATCCATCTCCGGAATAGCCGGCGGTACCTGTACCGGCTATGGTTGTAATAACACCCGAGGGGTCAACTTTCCTGATCACATTGTTCCATGTATCTGAGATGTACATGTTGCCGGACCCATCAAATATTGCCAGGTCGGGTTTATACAACTCGGCGGCTGTCGCAGGACCATGGTCCCCGGTATAACCCCAGATATGGTTGCCAGCCACAGTGGACACAATTCCTGAATTGTTAACCTTACGGATCACATGATTGCTATAGTCCCCGATATACAGGTTGCCGGCGCCATCGCCATACAAGCCAAAAGGCAGGTTGAACCCAGCACTAGATGCCGGCCCCCCATCTCCTCCGTAAGACACCTGGCCATTGCCTGCAGTTGTAAGTATGTTTTGTGCAGCTAACTCTTTGGCATAACCGAGCATAGCAAATAAACATACCGCACAAATTACCTTTCCCATGTAATTATTATTTTAATAAAGGTAAATAATTACCCAAAGAATAAACATCTTTTATTCGCACGACATGCGCATGAACGCCTCATGCAACAAAATACATTTTCATGTTTCCCTTATTCTTTGCCTCGATCATTCCCCGATAGGTACAAGGGAAAGAATTTTTCACCAGTTCGTGAGTCGTCTCTGAGATATTGATCTTGCCGGGTTCGCTGCTTTGTTCCATCCGGGCGGCAGTATTAACCGTGTCTCCCCATATATCATAAGCATACTTTTTCTCGCCCACTATCCCAGCTATAACACCACCTGAATGTATACCAATACGAATACCAAATGTTTTTGGTCCGTTTTGTTTTTTCCTTTCGTTCATGAACCGGATCATTTCTATAGCGGCATTAACGACGTTTTCTGCATGCGTTGCAGCAGCAGCAGGTAAGCCGGAAACCGCCATATACGAATCTCCGATCGTCTTTATCTTTTCTATCTGGTATTTCCCGATGATCCTGTCAAATGCTTTAAAGCAGAGATCGAGTTCTGCGATCAGGCTTCGCGGATTCATTTCCTCCGAAGCTTTTGTGAAATCTACAAAATCAGTAAAAATAACGGTGGTATTTTCGAAATACTTTGGTTCCGTTTTCCCACGGCTCTTTAGCTCCTTTGCAACCTCAGCAGGCAAAATATTAAGCAGTAGTTCAGATGTCTTGCGGTTGTTCCGTATTACGATGGCAATAATGAATACGAGAGCGGCAAATCCCGCAATAACCGAGATGTTGATGATCTTTTTCTTTGCGAGCTCCAGCTTGCGCACTTTGTCATTGAGTTCCTTTTCACGCTGCTTCTCCAGGTCATTTATCCTCAGTCGGTTCTTATCTGAAAAAACCGAATCACTTAACCTCGTATAGTGCAGCAGTTGCGTATATGCGTCATTGTACTTTCCCTGTAGTGAGTAGGCTTCTGAGATGTCTTTACTGAATTCGATGATGTACGACAAATTTCCTGTCTCTTTGCCTAGCTGAATGCCTTTCTCCAGGTATTTTATAGCTCTGTCAAGATTTGTGGTTTTATCGGCAGACACCATGCTGTCAATGACAATAGTGTTGTCATCACTTTTTGATATTGCCAGGTAGCATGAACCTATCTCGCCGTTATTTGCGGCCATCGCATCAAGGTCTCCCAGTTCTTCGTATATTCTTAATGATTGAAAATCATACTTCAGCGCTTCATTATATTCTCCCAGTTTATGACAATCCTGTCCGATATCTGAATAGATCAGGCCGATACCTTCTTTGATATTGGAATCCACGTATATCTTCAGGGCTCTGTCATAGTTTTCTCTTGCCCTTGCATACTGCCCGAGCTGGCTGTATGTGGAGCCGATATTGGCTACTGTTTCAGCAATTTTTTTGTATTGCTTTAGTTGTTCGTATATCTTCAGGGCATGCTCAAAATAGTATAAAGCTTTTTCGCAATTGCGCTGGAAATAATAGATGGTACCGATATTCATCGAATTACTTGCAATGCCGATCTTTTCACCTAGTTCTTCATTGATCTTGAGCGCTTTTATATAATACTCCATGGCCAGCGGATAGTTCGACTTAGCGTTATAGTTTGCTCCTATGTTGTTACTTGCCCTGGCGATCCCCCGTTTCCATTGTATCCTTTCAGCCAGCGCCAGCGCCTGCATGCCATAAGAAATGCCTTCGTCAGGATTGACATTCATGTAGCCAATAGAGATGTCTTTCAGCAACTTCACTTTATCTGAATCCGTTTTAGCCCTGGGTATTTCTAGTTTAAGCGAATCAATATATGGCTGCCCATGCAATTTCGCGCTCAATTGGCTGAAGCTGCATACGCAAATGATGAAACAGACAAAGATTTTGTGGCAAGTGGATATCTGGGGCAATTTGTCGTAATATTTATGCAGGTGAAAATACACAAAAACCTAAGATTGTTTACGACTCAGGCTCAACAGTTATGTCAAGTCGCCGGGCGTAACTACTGGCGGTATAAGGAGAGCGATTTTATCCTGTTCCTGATAAATTATTACAGACATATACTCTGTTAAATTACTGTGGGCATAAAGTTCAATGGCTGGTCCTTGATCAACTATCTGCCTGTTTCTTATTTCCAGGTTTCTTTGCCTAAGTCCTTTGTGGCTAGTTATTTCATCTGAAATTTATCAGACATCGGGAACTGCCGACAATTCCGCCCGTTCAGATCAGCTAAGCATGACGAACGCGCGATAATTTAATCTTGTTTTCTGCTGCTTTCCGCGTACTACACCTTTTTGCATATACCGTTGACTTGCCTGATTTATGAACTGATCAGAGTCATCGTAAGTGTTGACCTGGATCATTCCTGTAACACCACTGCCATTATACATTTACTATCAGTAACCGATCGTTTACGATACGGCGATATTTATTTTCAAACAATCAAAAACACACATTTTATGAAAAACTTGCTGCTAGGTCTCGGGTTATTCCTGATTACAGGTGTACCCGTATTTGCACAAGCGCCCCAGGCATTGAACTACCAGGGTGTTGCAAGAAATTTATCAGGAACACCGATGGCGACTGTTCCTATCGGACTACGTTTGACGGTGCATGACGGGACAGCCGGAGGCGCTATCGTTTACCGGGAAACACAAATGCCGACAACGAATTCGTTCGGTTTGTATAATATCTCAATAGGCAGCGGCACTGTAGTGTCCGGTTCTTTTGCCGGTATCAACTGGGGATCCGGCGACAAGTACCTGGAAGTAGAGATAGATCCCGCGGGTGGTACTACATACGCAAGTGCCGGGACGTCTCGGTTGCTAAGTGTACCATATGCTATTTATGCTAACAGTGCTGCAAACGGGATATCTGGCGGTACGGTGAACACAGTGCCTAAATTCACCGGTGCGTCGACCTTAGGGAATTCATCCATTTTCGATAATGGCACTGCAGTTGGTATCAATACTTCAACTCCTTCTACAATGTCCAGGCTCCATTTATCGGGGGTAGGTACATATGGTTCGTTGCCGTACTACCAGGCAGGTATTGTGGCAGACGGAGCCGGAAGTTCGGCAAATGCCAGCGGTGTATATGGCGAAGGCGGCTGGCGTGGCGTTTTTGGCCGCAATCCTGGTACTGCATCAGGAACTGAAGCGATCGGTGTTTTGGGAAGGCTTGAAGGAAGTTCTTATACCGGCACTGGTTATGGCGTGAAGGGTGAAAATACAGGTACCGGTGGTACTGCAAACTATGGCGTTTATGGTACCGCTACGGGTACGGTAAATACCAATATCGGCGTATATGGTCTGGGAAACAACAATGGCGTATATGGGCGGGCCAACGGTGTTGGATTGATTTATACGCTAAGTCTCGTTGCGCTCACGCCAGGGGTAGTGGGGCAGGTGAGAACGGTAACCTCTGGTTTTCCAACGGGAGTTTATGGAATGTCTCAAAACGCCACGAGCTTTGGACAAGCCGGTGTTATTGCCATCGGTGATTCGAATAACAGTATAAATTATGGCATCTATGCAAAGGCAACACACGGTATGGGAACGGCGACGAACTATGGTGTTTATGGTACAACAGACGGCACAGGCACCACGAACTATGCCGGTTATTTTTCCGGTAATATCTATGCGACATCTGCCAGTTCTTCTATCAAGGCATTTAAAATTGATCATCCTGTAGACCCTGCAAACAAGTATCTGTACCATTCTTCGGTCGAATCCAACGATATGATGAACCTTTATAACGGCAATATAGTTACTGATGCCAGCGGCGATGCTACAATTACGCTCCCCTCCTATTTTGTAGTCTTAAATAAGGACTACAAATATCAGCTCACAGTTATCGGTCAGTTTGCCCAGGCCATTATATCCGAAAAGATCACAGGCAATACGTTCAAAATTAAGACCGACAAGCCAAACGTAGAAGTTAGCTGGCAGATTGCGGGTGTGCGCCAGGACGCTGCAGCCAATGCATACCGCATAGAGGTTGAGGTTGACAAACCAGCATCTGAAAAAGGTACTTATCTCATGCCGGAATTATATGGAAAAGGTAAGGATATGGAGACCGGTTACAGGAACAGTCCGTCTGATATAAAGAGTCACCCGAATCAAGGCAAGTCATTCATTTCAGAACCAGTTCCTGTTGATGCATCTGCCGATAACACACCGAAGTATTCCGGGCGATTTTTCAATAAAGTATCTTCTAAAAAGTAAACGATAATTATCATGAAAAGGTCAATCTATTTATTAATGCTGACATTGCTTCAGGCGGTATGTCTGAACGCGCAAAGTATTGGTCCAGCTACGCTGAACGCTTCCGGGGGATCGGCAACGATGGGTGCTGCGGTATTCGAATGGTCTGTTGGGGAAATGACCCTTGTGAGTAGTTTTGTTAACTCAGGCATCATCGTCACACAGGGTATACTTCAGCCTGTTGAGGTTACGTTGGGTGTGGCCGCAACAACCGTGCTGCCGGGGGAGATCCGCGTATTTCCGAATCCGGCATCGGATGTTGTAAATATCCAGTGCAGCGCTTTAAACGCGGAGTCGCTCTCGTGGAAATTATTCGACATGTCCGGAAAGGAACTGAACAGTCAAAAAATTGTTGTCACAAGCGGACAGGCCACGGGCACAGTTGATCTGAGTTCAGTTGCTGCTGCGATATATATATTGGAAGTGACAATTGTTTCGGATAGCAGAAAGGTGGAAATTAGGTCTTATAAAATTCAAAAAAATCAATAGCCAACAACGGTTCGGACAAAAGCAAAGAAAGTCGCTCAATGAGCGACTTTCTGTTTGATGTGGGTGGGAGCACACGAACCTCTGAAAACACTACATTATTTGATAGAAAATTACATAAACTAACTCCCGCTTGCATTCTGTAAAAATTACGAAATTAGTTTCTATCAGTAAATATCAATAGTTGTAAGTCAAAACCACCACCAAACCGCCACCACAGGCCGTTTAGAGTTTGGCATTAGAATAATACGAATACTAGCGATTGTATAAATAAACTCTCAATTACTTCTTCTTATTGATACTTTCAGAGAGGTCTTTGCCAGCTTTGAACTTCGGCACTTTACGAGCCTTGATTTTAATTGTAGCTCCTGTTTGAGGATTGCGACCATTACGTGCAGCACGAGCCGTTACTGAGAAAGTACCGAAACCAATAAGAGTAACCTTGTCTCCTTTTTTAAGAGTTGCCACTACTGCTGAGGTAAAAGAATCGATAGCTTCATTTGCCTGAACTTTAGTCATGTTTGCATCTTTGGCAATTTTCTCAATTAATTCTGCTTTGTTCATTTGTGAGATTTTAAATTAGTGAATGAATGATAAGAAAAATTATTCGGCTGCAATTCTATTGGCAAATAATGCAACTTGTTCAATCCGATTATTATTTAGGGAATAGTATATCTCCTTACCCATACGTTCCGTGCGTACAATATTAGCCCGGCGTAATATAGCTAGGTGTTGAGAAGCAACAGATTGTTCCAAACGAAGTTTTACATAAATGTCTGTTACTTTCATTCGCTTCTGTTCTTCCAGCAATTTTAGAATCTGCTGGCGCAGTTTATGGTTAATTGATCGCAATGTCATAGCTGCATTCTTTATAGCTGCATAATCCATTTTATTTTGTTCGCCAGTTGCTTGCATTTTGAAATCCTTTTTAATTGTTTGGGAAGGGCCAAATATAGTATTAACTATTAGTAATACAACCCCTAACAATTGCATTATATAAAAAGTATATCTATGGGTGGTTAGGGTAAAATCATCTACTTAATGGTCTTATATTATTTAGAAGCGATTCTAGCACTGGAAGAGCTATTTTGTCAGCCATAGCTGGATTATATTCTATCGTGCATTCTTCGTCAAATAAAAGGGCAAGCCTGTCAATGTGTTCTTCTGCATAAGAAAGGTAAATGACGGGCATTATATTTTTATGCTTCTTTCTTACTTCTTGGATAACGCTATGAATATGTTTGGCGACCTCATTGAAATTAAGTTCTTTGATTAAGGCTGTTCCAAAGGCGAATTGAGAATAATTATCAACGGTTACTATGATAAATATTTCACCATCTTTAACAGTATTTACTCTACCGAATGTAGAGTGAATGTATTGTCCAGGACTTGTAGCTTTCAAGAGAATTTATTTTTCCAAAATTATTAATTCTTATGTAATGTCCTCATGGGATCATTAATTCTATTGATTATAAAGGTCGGCAATCACACCTTAAGCATATAGAATAATTTTAATTCAAATAGTAAATGGATGCATTTAAAAGGGTTGCAAATGATACCCAGCAGATGTATGGTATCTGGAGTAATGATGCAGTCTTATTTACGCCATAAAATGACTTTATCATCCATAATATGGATAACCACATGGCTATGATTTCTATGAGTGCTGCTCCAATTAAATGAAGATTGAAGAAAATAATGCTCCACTATTGGTCCATCTT
>CANJQU010000099.1 GCA_947476485.1 Chitinophagaceae bacterium | reverse complement strand
TTTAATAAAGTTATCCATTGCAGACATACTTTGCTGACCATACCAGCTCGTGGCTTGTTCATATTCTTCAATGGCAATATCATCGAAAATATGAGAATAGATCATTTATTCCTTATTTTCGTTGCCAAGTCCGTTATACGCTTCTTCGCCTCCTCTGCACTCACCATTTTGCCGCCATTGATGTAGTATTCGTACCGGCGATCTAATTCTTCTTTAAATTCATCGGTATACTCCCATTCATCTTCCTCAATTTCCTTCTCAAATAATGTGTAAATCGCCTTCATTCTTTTTTCCTCCACGGTTTCAATAAAACGGTGCAATTTTTCCTTCATTACTATTGGCTTCATAGTCTCTTTCATTTTACCAATTGATTTTACTATAAAGATACAGAAAAGTCGATTTTATTCGATTAACCATTATTAACCTCTTCAAAAGCAACACGCAGTCTTTATTTCCGTTACTTAGCGGAATGTTTTTTCGGCTTTTAATTTCCATTAGCGGATAGAACGTTTATTTTTGTTTCGTTAAAAGGCTACATATGCAATTAGATTTTAAGAAATTGAGGATAGATATCCTCGCTGTGGTTTGTTTTGCGGTGTTATCACTGGCATACTGCTACCCACAGTTGCAGGGGAAGAAGATGCTGGGCAGTGATAATACACACTGGATGGGGATGGCCCATGAAGCTATGGCTTACCACGACTCCACTGGTAAAGACGTATTATGGTCTAATAGTATGTTTGGTGGGATGCCTACTTATACTACTTATATAGGGAGGGCCAATACCAACTACGTTGCCTATGTCCAGACAGTCTTACAGGCAATCGGCAAACCGGCCTATTTCTTTTTTATTGCCATGTTTTGCTTTTATATACTGATGAGGGTGCTGAAGGTGAACCGGTGGTTGGCGATGGTTGGTGGTGTGGCGTATGCGTTCTCCTCTTACAATGGTATAATAATAGCGGTAGGGCATGATACAAAAATGATGACCATTGCCTACCTGCCCGCAGCACTGGCAGGTTTTTATCTTGTTTTCAGAGAGAAATGGCTGGTGGGGGCGGCGTTACTTGGGGTTACGATGTCACTTATCTTCAGTAATAATCACTTCCAGGTCATTTATTATGCGTTTATTATGTTCCTGTGCTTTGGGGTGGGTATGTTGTATATAGCCATTAAAGAAGGCAGGATAAAGCAGTTCCTTATTTCGTGTGTTGTTGCTGGTATGGCCACTGCCATAGGGGTAGGGCCAAGTATGCCATCTATACTTACCACCAACGAATATGCAAAGGAGACGATGAGGGGTGGGGGCAGTGAGCTTTCCGGTCATGACAAAAAAGCAAATGGCGGTCTGGACAAAGACTATGCATTCAGGTGGAGCAATGGTATCGGAGAGACATTTTGTGTGATGATACCTTATTTATATGGTGGGGCTACGGGTGAGTCGGCAGATAAAGCACCGGCCACGCTTAAGTTTATAGAAGACCATGGAAGCAGTACGGAAGAGCTGCCGATCTATTGGGGGCCTCAGCCATTCATCAGCGGACCGGTTTATTTTGGTGCGGTTATTTGCTTCTTGTTTGTGCTTGGGTTGATCGTTATCCGCTCGCCGAACAAATGGTGGATCGCTGTAGCTACATTTATATTTATCATGCTTTCCTGGGGTAAGAATTTTGAAGGTGTTAACTACTTCCTTTTCGATCATTTGCCCTATCTGAACAAATTCAGAACGCCCTCTATGGCGCTGGTGATACCGCAGTTCCTATTTCCGCTACTTGGCATATGGGCGGTGCAGGAGGTGATTGATCAGAAGAACAATGCAGCCAGGATGTGGAAGGATGTGAAGCTTGCCGCTGGTATTACTGCCGGTCTTTGCCTGCTTTTGGGTCTGGGCGGTAGTATCTTCTTTAATTTCACCGGCGGCGAGGATGCACAGTTGCAACCAGAGATGGTGAAATTGCTAAAGGGCGACAGGGCAACGCTGGCAATGGTGAGTGGATTTAAGAGCGCCATATACATATTGATAGCAGCAGGACTACTTTGGGCGTTTATAAAGGATAAAATCAATATGGGGATAATGATCGGTGGCCTTGCCGCGATCATTGTTGTTGATATGTGGGTGGTTTCGTTTGCCTACCTTAACGAAAATAAATTTGTTGACGCATCGGATTACGAGAACGTTTTTAATCCACGCCCTGTAGACCAGCAGATACTCAGGGATCCCGATCCATATTATCGTGTGCTTGATCTGTCGAATGACCATGGTGATCCCTACAACAATGCATGGCAGGCTTACTTTCATAAGTGTATCGGCGGTTACCACCCGGCTAAAATGGAGATTTACCAGGACCTGATAGAGCGCCACATGAGCAGGGGCTTTAATGCACAGGTACTGAATATGCTCAATACGAAGTATATCATCCTGGGCAGAAAGGGATCTCCGGCCATGGCCCGGCCTAACCCGGATGCGTGTGGCAATGCCTGGTTTGTGAGCGAAGTGAAATGGGCAAATACCGCAGATGAAGAGATGAATGGTCTCAGTGCTGCAATACTAGGTGATACTGTGGTGGTTCCCGATGCTTTTGACCCTAAAAAGACGGCTGTGATACGTACAACATTCAAGGATGCGATCGGGAATTATACTTTCGGTAAGGATAGTGCATCTTATGTGAAGCTAGCTAAATACGGCCTCGACGATATATCGTTTACGTCAAGCAATTCGAAAGATGGGCTCGCTGTATTCTCTGATATTTATTATTCCAAAGGCTGGACGGCTACAGTGGATGGCAAGGAAACTCCGATCATTAAGGCGAACTATGTGTTGCGTGCGATCAAAGTACCCGCGGGCAACCATACCATAGCATTTCATTTTGCGCCAGCAAGTTTTTATACTGGCCAGAAGATCGCGATCATCAGCAGTATTTTGCTGATATTGCTCATGCTTGCTGCATTGTATCCATTAGTTAAAAAGGATTCGCTACCTGCTGAAAAGATCGCTTAATAATAAGTAAGAAACGGAATGTGAAAAGTAACTCGTTATTCAGTAATTCGTTTTTCATATTCCTGATAAGGTTTTTTCCCTCACTGGCAAACCTGCTGGTGGTAGTGTGGTATTCGAGGGAATTGCCCCAGGAGGCCTATGGAAATTACCAGCATTTCTGGATCCAATTGAGTGTGCTCTGCCCGTTGGCTTGTGTTGGTATTCATATCCTGGCAATAACTTATCCACCGGGTTTTATTATGAAGTTGCTAAAGACGGTAAGGGCAGGACAGTATACTTTATATGGGGTTTGGGTGCTCGTGCTTGCAGGCATATTCGCAGCGCTTCAACATAATGTGTTGAACCTGTCACTGATCGTTCCATTTCTGTTTCTTATCTGCTACACGCTGGCAACTATTTTTGAGTCTTTTCTTATTGTGTTCCGGAATTACCAGAGCCTTGTGGCCATCAATGTTATCTACTCGGCATTGTTTTGGGGCATACACTGGTTTGTGCTTGGGCATGGTTTTTCGCTGCAGACCATCTTCACTTATTTGCTTATTCTCACTGCTTTAAGGTTGTGCATCTATTGGGGGATCACGATGATAAATGTGCAGCGATACAATGAGGAGGACCATGAGGAAGAGTATAACCTGGCCAAAATACGTACGCTGTGGATGCACCTGGGCGTGTATGATGTTACACAGATCTTATCGAGCTGGGTAGATAAGTTCATAATATCGCTGGCGCTAAGTGCCCCATTATCAGCTATATATTATAATGGCTCGCAGAACATCCCATTTCTGCCGCTGCTGCTTGGCGCTGCAGGCAGTGCAGTGCTGATACAGCTTGCCCGTGGGGGAAGGAAAAGCGAGGGTGACGTTATACCCCTCATGAATCAGATGGGACGCATGTTGTCCTGCATCGTTTTCCCCGTTTTCTTTTTCCTTTTGTTTTTCAGGGTCGATTTTATTGTCACAATTTTCACGGTGAAATATCTGCCTGCCGTTCCGGTATTCTTTGCATCCCTGCTCATATTGCCTATACGGGCTTACCATTTCACTACGGTGTTGCAGCGGATGCACAAAGGAAACATTATCAACATCGGCGCTATTGCAGAGCTGGTCATCGCTTGTGCGCTTATATATCCGCTGTATAAGTGGATCGGGCTGCCCGGTGTAGCGTTGAGTTTCGTTATTTCCACTTATTTCCAGGCAACCTATTATCTACTTTATTCGGCAAGGTTATTGCAAACGAGCCCGCTGAAATTGGTGCCGTATGTGAACTGGATCATTAAACTCATTGTTTTTGCCTCTTTGTTCATAGGCATTCGTTATGTGGGTTATCACTACTTTACCGGTAAGATTCCTTTAATTTTGGGTGGAGTGGCGATGACGGCTATGATCGGGTTGTCACTTTTGATCGAATACAAAAAACAAGGAAAACATGGCGGGAGCTAACCACAGGCCGCGGCTGCGGGACCTGGATAATACGGGTTTTGGCGCTAACAGCAGTATAGAAGGCGGCAGGCTTGTGAACCCGGATGGGTCGAATAATCTGAAAAAGCGCGGCCTGCCGGTATGGCAGCGTACCAGCATTTATCATACGCTATTGCGTATGAAGCGCAGTCATTTTTTTCTGTTCATATTTCTCCTTTATACTGCGGTAAATTTCTTTTTTGCCATCGTATATTTTTTGACCGGAGTTGAAAATTTGGTGGGGGGCGATGGACCGCAAACATTCTTCGGCAAGTTTGCTGAAGCTTTTTTCTTTAGTTCGCAGACGCTGACCACTGTGGGGTACGGCAGGGTTGCACCGTCTGGCATACTTACCAACAGTATTGCGTCGATCGAGTCACTGCTGGGAATAGTTATATTCGCCGTTATGACCGGTCTGATTTATGGTCGTTTCTCCAGGCCACGCGCATATCTGATGTTTAGCCCCAGCATTATCATCGCACCCTATAAGGATGGCAAAGGTCTCATGTTCCGGGTGGCGACATACAAGAACAATCACCTGACCGATGTGGAAGCTTCTGCGACTCTGGCATTGCACGTAAAAGAGAATGGTAAAACAGTAACAAAATTCTACCCACTAAACCTGGAGCTGTCTAAGATACAGTCGCTGGCGCTGAGCTGGACGCTGGTTCACAACATAACGGAGGAAAGTCCACTGTATCATTACACAAGGGAAGAGGTGGCTGAAACCCAAATGGAAGTAGTTGTGACGATAAAGGCATTTGATGATCATTTTTCAAATATTGTGCAACAGCGAACTTCTTACAGTTATAAGCAGGTAGTATACGGTGCAAAATTCCTTCCTATGTTCGAGCGGGCTCAGAGCGGCCTTTATACAGTTATGGAACTCGACAAGATCAATGCCTATGAGATGGTGGCTATGCCGGAGAAGGAGCACAGTACCGTGTGAGCTTTTAGTTCTGGTGAAATTATATACTATAAAAGAACGTTATAACTGCTGGCAAAGGCAGTTAAAATCGCGTTAAACTGCAAACGCAGATTTTGTTACCAACCGCTACGGCCTATTTTTGTACCTTCGCACACTTGTTTGCGCAGGCAGACAAGCTTTTCTTTAGAATTAAGATGGACCAATTACAATCTCTTGACCGCAGCAAGCTGCCCGCTCATATAGCCATTATTATGGACGGCAACGGGCGTTGGGCCAAGGATCGCGGCCAGGACAGGGTTTACGGGCACTATGAAGGAGTAGTAAGTGTTCGTGAAATAGTAAATGCCTGCGGCGAAATAGGAATACAATACCTTACACTTTACGCTTTTTCTGCAGAGAACTGGAATCGCCCCAAGGCGGAAGTAGACGCCCTGATGGAATTGCTGGTAAATACCATAAGGAAGGAAGCAGAAGAGCTGAAAAAGAATAATGTAAAGCTCCACGTGATCGGAGACTTCGCCAGTCTTCCCGAAGTATGCCAGAAGGAGCTGAATGAAGCAAAGGACATAACTTCAATGAATACAGGCCTTAATCTTATCCTTGCCCTCAGCTACAGCTCGCGGCAGGAAATAGTGATGGCTGCAAAGAAAATAGGAGAGGGCATTGCCAAAGGTGAAATAAAGGCTGAAGATGTTACTGAAGCCAGTTTTCATAATTACCTCTATACCGCTCCATTCCCTGACCCCGAACTGATGATCCGCACAAGTGGTGAATACAGGATCAGTAACTACCTGCTTTACCAGCTTGCGTATGCAGAGCTGTATTTTACAAACGTACATTGGCCCGATTTCCGGAAACCTAACCTTATAGAAGCTTTGTTGAATTACCAGCAGCGCGAACGCCGTTTTGGCAAGACAAGTGAACAAATTCAAACTACCAACCCACAGCATGTATAAAAGTGTGATCAGATACTGTTTTTTACTTTTTTGCTTTTTTACTGTTCCCTCGTCGGCGCAGATAGGCGGTGGTTCCGGTAGCGGGCTTAAGCTGCAGCAGTCGCAGGCTTCAGCCGAAAATCTTCCAAAAATAAAGGAATATGAGCTGGCCGGCATTACGGTGTCTGGTGCAAAATACCTGGACCAGGATCTGCTGATCGCCGTTACTAACCTGGTGGTAGGCCAAAAGCTTCGCCTTCCTAATGATGAAAATATTGCAAAGGCAATCAGGGCGCTTTGGAAACAGGAGCTATTTTCGAATGTAGAAGTAACTATCACGAAGTACATAGACGATAAAGTATTCATAAACATAGCTGTGGAAGAGCGGCCGCGCCTGAGCAGGTTCAATTTCAGGAACATAAAGCCGGCGGAAGCAAAAGACTTGAAAAATAAGATCGCCCTTGTGGCCAATAAAGTGGTGACAGAGGCCACAAAGAAGGAAGCAGTTGAGCGCATCCGTAAGTTCTATATGGACAAGGGCTTCGGGCGGGTGCAGATCAAGGTATTGGAGCGGAATGATACAGCGGCTGTGAATAAAGTAATTCTCACTTTTGTTATTGATAAAGGCACTAAGACGCACATTAACCAGGTTAACATTGTTGGCAACGAGAATGCAAGTGACGGCCGCCTGAAGCGCACTTTGAAGGGTACAAAGGAAATGACGCGCATAACGCTGCATCCCGATGCTGAGAAGAATGCATATGATGTGCCAAAAAGATCCTTTAAGAAATATTTCAACCAGTTTGGCTTCCTTTCTCCAACCAAGACTTTGGATGCCCTTGATCCTTATTTCAGGTTCAAGCTGTTTGCATCGTCCAAGTTCAATCAAACGAAGTTCGATGAAGACAAGCAGACACTGGTAGGTTATTATAATACACTTGGATACCGCGATGCCTCGATCGCTTCAGATACCGTTTACCCCGTTAAGAACGGAAATATAAACGTAGATATAAAGGTAAAAGAAGGGCATAAATATTATTTTGGTAACATTAGCTGGAAGGGGAATACCAAATATTCGAGCGAATTCCTGTCACGTACGCTCGGCATAAAAAAAGGTGACACCTATAACATGGCGCTCCTGGAAACCCGCATGGGCCGGCAGTTGAGCCCTGATGGCGGTGGAGAAGACGTGAGCAGTCTTTACATGGACGATGGTTACCTGTTTTTCAATATCGAACCTGTGGAAGTGTCGATAACTGGCGATACGATAAATTTCGAAATGCGCATCTCTGAGGGCACGCAAGCTACCATTCGCGATATTAATATTACGGGCAATGAGCGCACCCATGAACACGTGATACGTCGTGAGCTGCGCACATACCCGGGCAATAAATTCAGCCGCACAGACCTTATTCGTTCTCAGCGTGAGATCGCCAACCTTGGTTTCTTTGACCAGGAAAAAATAGGTATACAGCCCCGGCCACACCCGGAAGACGGAACAGTGGATATTGACTATTCGGTTGTAGAAAAATCGAGCGACCAGTTACAGCTTTCAGCAGGTTTTGGTGGTGGGGTTAATTTTTACGGTAACGTAGGTGTTACCTTCAACAACTTTGCTATCCGCAACATTTTTAAACCCAAGATGTGGGATCCGCTGCCAGTAGGCGACGGACAGAAATTCTCGATTAGTTATGCATCGAACGGAGCATACTACAACTCGCTGAGCTCATCATTTACTGAGCCATGGCTAGGTGGCCGAAAGCCAAACGCCCTGACCGCGAACATAGTATATAGCAAGTACTCGGCTGCAGCAGTTGGCAGTAATCCAAACCAATCCTTCCTCCGTATGGCGGGCGGCGGGCTGTCTATGGGTAAGCGCCTGACCTGGCCGGATAACTTCTTTGTATTTAACTATGGTATTTTTTATAACAACTACCATCTGAAAGATTATGCACTTGTTCCGAATTTCTCTGACGGATACAGCAACGACTTCCATTTTAAGTTTGTCTTGTCCCGTAACTCCATCACCCCATCGCCGCTTTATCCAAAAGGAGGATCTAACCTGTCGTTCACATTCCAATTGACCCCTCCCTATAGCGCGTTCACCGGCCTGGATTACACCAACGAATCCTACTCACAGAAGTATAAGTGGATAGAGTACCATAAGTATAAGTTCACAGCAGATTTTTACCAGCAGATCTATGGTAACCTGGTGTTGCGCGTTGCGGCTAAGTATGGTTTCCTGGGGTATTATAATTCCGGTATCGGGTTCTCTCCTTTTGAGCGTTTCCAGGTAGGGGGTGACGGACTTTCGGGTTATTCGTACTTTGTGGGTAAGGATATCATCAGTCAGCGCGGATATGAGGTGTATTCGTCCGCGGGAACAATCTTTAATAAGTACCAGGCCGAGCTACGGTATCCGTTCTCCCTGAGCCCTACTGCAACGATATATGGACTTATGTTTGCCGATGCGGCCAACGCCTGGGATAACTTCGCCGGATACAATCCGTTCAAGCTGAACCGGGACGTAGGTGTGGGGATCAGGATATTCCTGCCGATGTTTGGATTGCTGGGGCTTGATTATGGTATCGGTATCGACAGGCGTGACCAATATAATGGAGCGACAGGTCTTAAGGATATAGCCAAGTTCAACTTTATGCTTGGGTTTGAGCCGGAATAGCATTCACTTCATGATCTGCCAGTTGACCGGCAAGGGAGGACCATTTTCCGATCAATTTTTTTCGGTTCGGGCTTTGGGAAGTTGAGCACATTAAACCGGTGTATGTTAATGGAATTGAAATGTTTTTGAAAAGAGAAATAGTGGTTTAACTTTATTGGAAACAAAGAGTCAAAATTGCACCCCAACTTTAAGGAAGGTTCCGCAAATGCCGGATAAGGGTTTAAAATATTACTTTATGAAAAAAGCACTAATCAGCCTGCTCATTATTTTAGCAGCAGCAACAGGAGTAAATGCGCAACAGCATTATTGTATCATAGACTCAAAGTACATACTTGAGAAAATGAGCGATTACAAGGATGCACAGGCTAAGCTGGACAATCTTTCTAAGGCCTGGCAGGACGAGATAGACAACCGCATGGCTGAAGTAGACAGGATGTATAAAGGCTACCAGGCTGAAAAAGCTATGCTCTCTGACGATATGCGCAACAAGCGGCAGGACGAAATAGTGGCTAAGGAAAAGTCGGCCAAGGACCTTCAAAAGCAGCGTTTCGGCTACGAAGGAGACCTGTTCAAAAAGCGCCAGGAGTTTGTTAAGCCTATACAGGACCGCGTTTTCAATGCGGTTCAGAAGATGGCCACCGGTAAAGCATATGATATGGTGCTGGATAAGGCAGGTGGAGTAACCTTGTTCTACGCTGATCCTAAGCTTGATAAGAGTGATGATGTTTTAAAAATTCTTGGAATAAACAAATAATGGCATTTACTTTGCACCTTTAAAAAACAAAACTCAAAATACGTAATGAAAAAAATAGTATTGTTCCTCGTTTCCGGCTTATTGATAAGCAATATCTTATTTGCACAGACCACTCTTAAAATTGTTTACATCAACTCTGCAGTGTTACTGCAGTCAATGCCTGAAAGGGAAAAGGCTGATACTGTATTGTCGAAATACGCAAAATCTTTCCAGGACCAGATCGACATGATGATGAAGGAGTATCAGACAAAGGGACAACATTACCAGGCCAATGAAAAGACCATGACCGATGCGATGAAGGAAGTAAAAATGAAGGAAATACAGGATCTTCAGAACCGTATAGAGTCTACCCAGCAAAGTGCACAGGAAAAGGTGCAGCAGAAGAAGCAGGATGTTTATTCTCCGATCATTGAGAAAGTAAACAAAGCGATCAAGGCTGTGGCTGAAGAGAAGAAATACGATTACATATTTGACATGGCTTCCGGCGGTACTATCGTGTTTGGAAAAGAAGAGTACGACATCACCCCAATAGTAAAAGCTAAGTTGGGTATAAAATAGTTTTTATATTTTTTGAACATTGAACGTCCTGCACAAACCATGCAGGACGTTTGCTTTTTATGCGATCTGTATTTACGCACTTATTACTCGTTCAACGTACCTTTGCACGTAATTCAAATATGCATTCCGAGACAGTAAATATCTTAGCCATAGAGTCATCGTGCGATGAGACCAGTGCGGCTGTGGTGCAAAATGGCAAAGTGCTGAGTAATACTATTGCTACCCAAAAGGTGCACGAACGTTATGGAGGAGTAGTGCCAGAGCTGGCTTCGCGTGCCCATATGCAGCATATAGTGCCTGTAGTGGACGTTGCACTCAGAGATGCAGGCGTAGCAAAAAGTGATATTACTGCAGTCGCCTTTACGCAAGCTCCCGGACTAATAGGTTCATTGTTGGTTGGGGCTTGTTTTGCCAAAGCTTTTGCCCAGGCGCTGAATGTGCCGCTGATAGCGGTGCATCATATGCAGGCGCATGTGCTGGCCCATTTTATAGACGATAAGCCTGAATTTCCTTTCTTATGCCTTACTGTTTCCGGTGGGCATACCCAGATCGTTTTGTGCCGTGACCACCTGGATATGGAAGTGCTGGGTGAAACCATAGATGATGCCGCCGGCGAGGCATTTGACAAGGTCGCTAAGATGCTGGGCTTGCCCTATCCGGGCGGCCCCCTGATCGACAAATATGCGGCGGAGGGCGATCCGCTTAGGTTTAAGTTCCCGATGTCGGAGATGAAGGATTATGAATTCAGCTTTAGTGGTATAAA
The DNA here is from genome assembly GCA_947476485.1 of Chitinophagaceae bacterium. Taxonomy (GTDB): domain Bacteria; phylum Bacteroidota; class Bacteroidia; order Chitinophagales; family Chitinophagaceae; genus Nemorincola. The sequence continues at coordinate 5,823 of CANJQU010000099.1, read as the reverse complement.
AACCTCCGTGCTTTATTTTTTACAGGCGCAACGTAAGGCTGACCCTGATTTTGCCGGGAAGAACATGAAGGATATCTGCGCGTCTGTGCAACATACCATTATTAATATGCTGATGTCTAAATTGAAAAAGGCTTCAAAAGATCTTGGTATAAAGCACATTGGTATTGCCGGCGGTGTGTCGGCTAACAGCGGATTACGGAAAGCAATTCAAGATACCGGTGAGCAGTTGGGTTGGAAGGTATATATACCAAAGTTTGAGTATTGTACAGACAATGCAGCTATGATCGGCATAACCGGTTATTATAAGTTCCTGAAGGGTGATTTTGCTGATATGACAGTAAGTCCGACTGCACGGGCCACCTGGCACTAGCGCCTGCATTAATATGGGTAATAACTATTTCCAGTTTAAGCAATTCAGAGTTGAACAGGACAAGTGTGGTATGAAAGTCACCACTGATGCCTGCATTCAAGGCGCATGGACTCCCGTGTTTCCTCGCGTGACACGGATGTTAGATATTGGAACCGGTACGGGGTTGCTTTCTTTGATGTTAGCGCAAAGAAATTCCGGTATTACTATTGATGCTATAGAGTTTGACAAAGAAGCAGCACGACAGGCAGTAGGCAACACAAATGCTTCGCCGTGGAAGGATAGAATAACCATTTTGGAGGGCGATGTGCGGGACCATATTTCAGGAGACAAATACGACCTTATTATTTCTAATCCTCCGTTTTTCAATAACAGCCTGCTGGGAGATGATGTAAGTAAGAATAGGGCAAGGCATACATTGTCCCTTAGCTATGCTGAACTGATAAAAGCCATAGCAACAAATCTTTTGGATGATGGATATGTATCCATCATGCTTCCATACACTGAATATTTACAATGGAAGGAATTGGCTGGCGAAGCATCATTGCAGGAATTTGAAAGGTTGTCCGTCAGTCATACTCCGGGCGGCACAGTGAAGAGGGTAGTGGGACTGTTTCGCAAAGGCGAAACGGGAGCGCCGCAGGAACATCGAATAATAATAAAGGGCGATGACAATGTTTATACTCCCGGCTTTACGGATTTGTTATCACCGTTTTACCTGGATCTTTGATTGGCTCAATGACCGGCTTCTTTTTGAACGCAAAGAACAGGCATATAAGCATCCAGTCTATCCAAACGAGATAAAAGCCATAGTGGAAGCGCCTGCCAAGTAACTTATGAGTAAGCTCGGTGGTGAAGTCATCGTAAGTGAAGTATAATGCCGTTATCGCGGTCATCAGCGCAATGATATGCAGCAGCCGGGCCGTTATTGCAGGTAATGTCCTTTGGATCAGGGTATGACCAAGAAATAGTAACATAAGGAAAAGGTAGACCGCAATTGCTCCCTGCCACCATACTTTCAACAGATTGTATTCCTTATAAAAGAACGTCATGCCCACCTTACCCAGCCACGATGCTTTGGAAAGCAGGTAGCCTGAGATAGCCGACAGCATTGCCAATACTACCAGGAATATAATATTTCGTTTCATTACTTTCTTCTTGATTGTTTTTTACCTGTAGTTCCGTTCTTACTTTCAGGCTTCACTTTAATGTATACCAGTTTTATGTTGCTTTTGTCAGTCTGCCGCTCATCTATTTCAAAATGCTGTGTGCTTTTGATAAGCTGGCCCAGCTTACCGAAGCCATAGTTTCGCGGGTCAAAATCCGGTTCTTTTTTGAGCATCATTTTCCCAACCTCACCCAAAAACGCCCATCCCGATTCGTCAGCGACATCACCTACGCTTGATGCAATCAATTGAATAGCCTTTTTATCTAGCGGTTTGATCGTGCTGCCAGTCGTGTGCTCTTCTTTCCTCTCTTCTTCTTCCTTTGCGGTATCTACGGCCTTCTCCGCCAGTATTTCTATGTAAATGAACTGGTCGCAAGCAGCAATGAACGGCGATGGGGTTTTTCGCTGTCCCATACCGATAACTTTCACCCCTGCTTCGCGAAGGCGCAATGCCAGGCGGGTAAAATCGCTGTCGCTGGATATGATACAAAACCCGTCCACCTTACCGGTATAGAGTATATCCATTGCATCTATGATCATTGCCGAATCGGTCGCGTTCTTACCGGTGGTATAGCTGTACTGCTGTATCGGTGTGATCGCATTTTCAAGCAATACAGACTTCCAGCCGGAAACGGTGGGCTTTGTCCAATCGCCATATATGCGTTTAAAGGTAGGCGTGCCGTACTTAGCTATTTCGGCCATCATGCCCTTTACATTGGCATATGGCACATTGTCGGCATCTATGAGTACCGCAAACCGGAGTTCGTTTTGGTTTAGCATCGTGTGGTGTTTATTTGCGATGTTCGCAATTGTAAAGTACGCAAAGTTTTATTACGCTTGCGCGTCCTTGATAAAGAGCCGTTGGTCAAATTCGAAAGGCTCGGTTGATACAACCTTTACCTTACTGAAATCAGGATGATATGGGTTTAATAGGATATTGTGGTCGCCCTGTATCACTGCCGAAGGCACTTTTAGGGCAAGATGTAAGTTTTCTTTGAAAAATTTATCCCCAAGAAACTGTGTATACCGGTTTTCCGGAAAGGCTTTCCAGTCAAAGGGTAAGTCTTTACGTTGTATTTCCTGGCGGATGGCAGTGTCCGGAATAAAAATAGTGATCATTAGGTAGTCCTCAGGTACCCCATTGAGTTGCATGTGAACAGCTACTTCCAGTGCAGCCAACGCTCTGGATTCTGCTGTGTAAACAACTGGAATGCCAACGCTGTTCCAGCGGCCTCCAGCCAATTCCGCGCCCTTTCCGGAGAGGTCGAATTTGAATTTTGTTCTGGTAAGCCGAAATACGATCATGCTAGCACACCATGTTCTATCCGGGTGAGCTCATTTTTTAACATGCCGATCCCGAACGTACTATCAAGTAGTTCTTTCGGGCGAATGCCGCCAAGTGCAATGCTCTTTGAATTGAGCCACGAGTTGAATTTTTCACTTTTGCCAAATACTTCCGTGCCCCTGTTGTAAAGCATGGTGATTTCAAGTATACGCTCGGAGTGAATAGGGTCAAATGTCTTTTTTTCTTTCTTGTAGCGCTGCATAGTTCTTTCAGAAAGGTGCAAAAAAGAGGACCAGTCATCAAGACTGAAGGGGTTGTCGGCGGTCATTTTTGTGAATGTATGGTAGGGTATACCGTGGCGAGAGGTGCTTATAAGATATCCTACTTCGGGCTCTTCTGTCAGGAGGGGCTTTTCGATGTGTTCCGGGTATCTTTTTTCAGTTTCCTTTTTCATAGTTTCCTATTTTCATCAAAATTACGTCATTTGTCTTTGATTTTACGTCATTTGTCCATTTTTATTGCAAAAAAAATCCGGCAAGTTAGCCGGATTTGGGAAATTCATGTACTGTATTTATGAATTCGTATTCGATTTTTGCCTGCTATTGCATCGCCTGTGCATCCTTAAGGAATTGCTCAAGTCCCAGGTCAGTGAGTGGGTGCTTCAGCAAGCCTAATATTGATGAAAGTGGGCATGTACATACATCCGCGCCAGCTTCTGCGCAACGAACTATGTGCAATGGGTTGCGGATAGACGCAGCCAATACTTCTGTCATAAAGCCCTGTGAATTGTAAATGCCTACAATTTGCTCGATCAGTTGAACGCCATCCCAGCTGCTATCGTCTATGCGGCCTATGAAAGGAGAAACGAAGGTGGCGCCAGCTTTAGCAGCGAGTATTGCCTGCCCGGCAGAGAACACCAGCGTGCAATTAGTCCGGATATCATTGTCCGTGAACCACTTAATGGCTTTGATACCATCTTTGATCATAGGTACTTTAACTACGATGTTCTTGTGTATCTGTACGAGTTTTTTACCTTCCTCGATAATGCCTTCGAAAGTAGTTCCCAGCACTTCTGCGCTTACAGGTCCGTCCACCATTTCACAAATGGTTTTGTAATGTTGCATCACTGCATCGTGACCCTTAATGCCTTCTTTGGCCATTAGTGAAGGGTTGGTAGTTACACCGTCAAGAATGCCGAGGTCATTTGCTTCTTTAATCTGGGCGAGGTTCGCAGTATCGATGAAAAATTTCATATTAGTCAGTTTCGGGGGCAAAGTTAATCAAAACCCGAGGTAAGTTTTCTCTTGAAATAAAATTGGGGATAATGTGTGGGGAATTATTAAAAATAAAAAACCGGCAAGTTACTCACATCGCACCGCTACAACCAAACGCCCTTGCTGCATTCCTGCCCTGGGGGATTCATCGGGAGCTGGCCGTATAAGACTTGCCGGGGCGCAAATGTACGTTAAAAATGGATTTCAAAAAACAAACGGATAAAAAAAATCCGCCTGAGCGCCAGGCGGATCTAATTAGCTCCTCACTAACCGTTAAAGTATAGTTTTCTTCACGTCTTCGAGTATGTCCAATGTTTCTTCCTTGCTGTTCCCTTCTGCATATACACGCAGCAGCGGTTCGGTGCCAGAGGCGCGCAGCATTACCCATCCACCGTTGTCCAGGTGATACTTAATACCATCTATTGTCTCAATCCGGTTGAAGCCATACTTGCCAAACTTAGTATAGCCGCCATCCGCGGCTTTTTTGATGATGGCATTTTTCTTGTCGTTATCGATCGTCAGGTCATTTCTTTCATAAACGAATGTTCCGACAATAGCATAGACTTCTTCACAGAGCTCCTTTAATGTCCGTCCTGTTTTGGTCATGAATTCATAAAGTACAAGACCATCATAGATGCCATCACGTTCGGGTATGTGACCCTTTACTGCAATACCTCCGCTTTCTTCGCCACCTACCAGCACATCATCGGTTACCATTATCTCACTGATGTATTTAAACCCGATCGCGGTAACCTCCACCGGTATCCCGTAGTGAGCGCAAAGTTTCTTTACCCTGTCAGTCACAGAGAATGCGATTACCACCTTGCCATCCATTTGCTTGTACTTGTGCAGGTAGTTTATCAGCAGGAGTATGATATTATGAGCATCGACAAAATTGCCATCACCATCATACAACCCAATGCGGTCGGCATCGCCGTCTGTCGCCAGGCCAATTTTTATTTCAGGGGTTGTAGCTACTGTATGAGCTAGTTCCTTTAAGTTTTTGTCGAGTGGTTCTGGTGCCTGCCCATTGAACCCCGGATTATTGTCACAATGCAGCAGCACAGCGCCAGGGAGCAACCGGCGTATTACGTTTTGTCCTGCTCCATACATCGCATCATAGGCCAATTTGAAGGGTGATTTTGAAAGCATCTCAAAATCAAATTTTTCTTTCAGATAATCAACATACATATCCTCTAGATTGATGTATTCGAGTAAACCCTGTTCTTCCCAAAATGCTAAAGGCTGGGAAGGCATGTCCACCTCATCCGGTATCAACGCTTCTACTGCTGCAATATCCTTAGGGCTGGATGGGCCGCCATGAGCGCCCTTTAATTTGTAGCCGTTATAAGTAGGGGGATTGTGAGACGCAGTAATCACAACGCCTTGCTGCGCTTTTAGCATTAGTACGCCCATTGATATCATCGGCGTGCTGACGAAGCCTTTTGCGAGCAATACTTTTACACCGTTGGCACAAAGTACTTTAGTTGTGATCTCAGTAAATAACGGTCCGCCAAAACGGCAATCATGGCCAACTACAACAACGGGCCGAACTGACTGCTGCAGGACCCATTCTGAGAGTCCCTTGCTTACGCGGGCTACATTATAAACTGTGAAATCCTGAGCAATGATCGCCCTCCATCCGTCTGTTCCGAACTTTATCTTTTCTGTTACCATTAAGGTGCTGTTTGAATATTGAGAGTATGGTTTGTTAATTTCTGAATGGCAA
>CANJQU010000098.1 GCA_947476485.1 Chitinophagaceae bacterium | reverse complement strand
TTATCGTTGGATTTCGGTTAGTTGAGCTGAAACCTAATGGTCCGCTCCAGCTATATGTAATCGATGATGAAGTATCTGATGGCGTTGCAGTAAGGTTGACAGTACCCCCCACACATGCCGGCCCATCATTCGATGCTGTAACTGCGAGTGCATTTACTGTGACAATAGTTGTATAGCTTGACGAACAGCCCGGATTTGTTGTGCCATCGGTTACTGTCAGCGAATAAACGCTTGTTGCGGCCGGCGTAGCGGTTGGATTTGCAACTGTAGCTGACACTAAGCCGGGACCACTCCATAAATATGTAGTTGTTCCTCCTGCGCCGTTTGCCGTAAGAAGTACTGTGCCCCCCACGCATACCGGGCCGTCATTGACGGGAGCAGCAGTTGGCGTTGGAGTGATGGTTACAACCCCGGTCACAAAACAGCCACCCGGTAAAGTATAAGTAATAATTGATGTGCCTGACGCAATACCCGTTACCAGCCCCGAAGGCGCAATGGTTGCATTTGCATTGTTGATGGCCCATACCCCGCCACTAGCTGCATCAGACAGCGTCATGGTGCCTCCGATACACACCGTTCCAATACCATTTATTGGTCCGGGTGATGGATTGACCGTTACAACCCCAGTCACAAAACAGTCTGATCCTATTGTGTAAGTTATAGTAGATGTCCCGGCTGTAATACCCGTCACGATACCTGTTGCCGAACCCACGGTGACATTTCCATTGCTGCTGCTCCATGTTCCGCCCCCAATTGAATCTGTCAATGTGGTGCTTGATCCGGCGCAGATCAACAGATTGCCGTTTAACGCGCCCGGTAATGGATCAACTGACACTATGATCGTTGTAAAACAGCCCGTTGGTAATGCATACGTTATCGTCGAAGTCGTGCCGCTTAGCATCCCTGTCACAATTCCGGTGGATCCTATTACGACATTACTATTACTGGCGCTCCAGGTTCCCCCCGCAGTAATATCCGTAAGTGAATTGGTTAATCCCTGGCATACCGGATTTGTACCGGTGATAGGTGCAGGCTGCGGATTAATGGTTACAATTCTGGTCATCACACAACCGCTAACCGATGTATAAGATATAGTAGTAGTTCCGGCGGAAATACCGGTTACAATACCAGTGGACCCGATTGTTGCGTTACCATTGCTGGCGCTCCATGTTCCTCCCGGAGTCGCATCAGTTAAGGCTGTAGTTTGTCCGGTACAAATAGATACGGTCCCCAATATTGGCGTGGGAGCAACGGTTATTGTAGTGCTGACGGTTTTGCTGCAGCCAGTACTGTCGGTCACACTCACGAAATAGGTTGTTGTAACTGAAGGCGATGCCATTGGACTAGAGCAGGTGGTGCAAGACAAGCCTGCAGATGGCGTCCACGAATAGGAGAACGGAGCTATTCCTCCGGTTAGAGTGGCACTAAGGGGAATTGGTATACCGTTGCATAGTGCCGTATCATTTGATGCATCAACCGTAAAATTTGATATAACAATGGTTGTTGTAAGCGTATCAGGACATCCATAACCACTGTAGGGTGTGCAGATCACATGGTATGTTTTGGTGCTTGACGGCGTAACGAGATTAAACGTATCAGTGGTAGCCAATGTTGTTGAATAGGCCGAGTCCATCCACCTATAGAATTGAAATCCGGGCGGGGCAGTAAGCGTTGTGCTCGCGCCAATTTCACAATGTGGAGCTGAAATCTCAAACAGACCGCAGGTCATATCAAAATACCCATAACCCCAGTGGCCACCCAACGCACAGTCTACAGCTTCAAATTCAACAATTATCGTTCTGCCTGCATATCCGGATAAATTGAGTGAAGCAGTTGACCATGATTTGTAATAGACATCAACCGAATCGCCTGCAGTTGAAAGCAAAAATCCGGGAAGCGAGCCGGCAACGTAAGTGAAATTCCCACACGGCAGGTTAGTTCCGGTTAATGAATCCCTGGTTTTAACGAGGAACCTTGGCTGTTGACTGGCAATGTGTCCCGGGTCTTGCATTACTATGGCATACCTGTAGATCAGGGCATAGTCATTACTTCCTGCAGGTACATGGACAAAGTACCGGGCCTTATTTGTACAATATTTGTTCGAGTCAAACCCAATCTTCAGTGAATATATCCGCGTTGGGTCAGCAATTGGAAACCCGCCGTAAAAATCTGTTGCCGGACCACTGGTAATCGTAAATCTTTTATTGGTTTGAATTGAGGGCGGATATACTTGCATAGTATCCAGAAGAACGCCCGCGCCACCTGGTCCGGTATTTTTAAAAGTGCCTTCAAAATATTGCCAATTACTAAAGTTTCCCAATCCGAAATCCATATTAGGCTGGCAAGCTGGCGACTGACCGAAAGAACTTGGGGCTGTAAATACCAGCGCAATAAATAATAGCGACCTGAATGTAAATGATATTTTCATAACCGAATTATTTAGTGTTACTTAATTGTTTGTCCTGCGTACTCCTTCCCTAATACCCTTATTAAGTTACCGTCTGTGCCTACAAGTGATCTGCTCGTAAATTTTCCTTTTGAATCAAAACCCACAAAAACAATCGTTTGATTGCCAAGCAGATCGATACCTTCAATTCTGCCATCCTGGTACACCACTAAAGTCTTCGAGCTGACGTCATATTTCCAGGTAAGAAATTCAGCATGTCCTCGTCGGTTTTTTGAGGAAGTAGAAAAATATAACGTACCTGAATTTTTATTCTGAAACAAGTTTTCGACTACATTCTTCAGATCGTAGCTACTGGCCACTGAATTCAGCCTGATAATATCCTCAGTTGCTTTTGTCTTTACGTTATAAACATAAATTGAAGATCCTGAAGAGTAAGTATCACCTTCGGCTTTCCCGATATAATAGATCTCATCTCCGTATACTACCGGCGAGCTGGCACTGGTTTCATTGGATACAACAGTTTCAGATTTGCCGTCCGATAAAATAACTTTGCCATTTTGGTTTATGATCCTGTAATTGCTTGCAGCATTTTCGGAACCAGCAGATGATTGAACCGATCGCTTAGGGGCACTCTTATTGTGTTGCTGCGCTACTGATGTCGTATTAAAAATTAGAACAGCAGCCAGTACGCACATTGAATATCGGATCACACCCACTGTAGTGCCTGAAACAGCCATACTGATCGGAACTTTTCTGGAAAACTTTTTCATACGCTTGTTTTTTAGAATGATAATTGCATTTTCTAAACGCTATTCTTACCGCTTATTTCATTTCATTAATGATTTACAAATGACTTGTTAATGATTTATACTACACGCAAGTTACGTTAAAGGTTTTTCATTAACAAAATAATTAACAAAAAAAAGATCAGCGATAACTAATTGAAAATCAAAGTAAAGCGCAAAAATATTCACGTACTCATTCTTGACTTTCACCCCAAAAAGATATGCATTACACGCTCAACTTTGTACATGAAATAATTGGCACGATTATTGATAAAAATATACATTTCCCTCTACGTTTTTACAAATAAATATTCATGCTTTTCATCGATTAATACTGGTTGCAAAATCTGCAAACCACTCATGCAAGGCTTACCCATTCTGGAGAAACTTAATAAAGAGGACAGTGAAAATTTGAATGCGCTGCAAAATTCAGAAAAGTAATTGTCACACATTATGATCTATATCAGTTGCGAGCGGTACCGCACAGGATAAAAGACCTGTACAGGATTTGGAAAGGGATTTAGCAGAAACCATTTAGTACGGCAGTAAGATTTTCACCGAACCCGATGTAACCAAAAGGTAAAAGGCATAGACAATCGCGAAGCAACCCTAAACAATATCTTCGATGCAATTATAAATAGCAAGCATTCATAGTGGATTAAATAATAGTTTTGCAGTGCTTAAAAGTGTCAACTTGGTAAACATCCTGATAATTGACGATGAAGAAAAACTTAGGGAATTGCTCAAACGCATTATCTCATTAGAAGGCTATAAGGTATCTGATACACCAACAATAAACAGCGGCAGGCGCTTGCTGGAGCACCAGCATATTGATATCGTACTTTGTGATGTGAAACTGCCGGATGGCAATGGAGTTGATTTCACAAAAGAGGTGAAGGAAAAATATCCCGGTGTTGAAGTTATAGTTTTAACAGCTTATGGCAATATACCCGATGGTGTCCAGGCAATAAAGAACGGCGCTTTCGATTACATCGTAAAGGGCAATGATAATGATAAGATCATACCCCTGTTAAGCCGTGTATCTGAGAAGGTGGCATTGCAAAACAAGGTTAACCGGCTGGAAAAACAGTTGAGCTCCAAATTTAGCTTTGATACAATAATTGGTACCAGCGCTGCGCTGCAAAGCGCAATTCAACTGGCAAGAAAGGTGGCCCCCACCGAGGCATCTGTGTTACTCACCGGAGAAACAGGAACCGGCAAGGAAGTATTCGCACAAGCGATACACTATAATAGCCTGCACCAAAACCGGAATTTTGTTGCTTTAAATTGCAGTGCGTTCAGCAATGACCTCATGGAAAGCGAATTGTTTGGTCATAAAGCGGGTGCATTTACCGGCGCAAATAAGGATAAGAGAGGGCTTGTGGAAGAGGCCGATGGAGGCACTTTATTCCTTGATGAAATTGGAGAAATGCCACTGGAACTACAACCAAAATTGCTGAGACTTCTTGAGAATGGCACTTATATCCGGGTTGGAGACACAAAGGAACAGAAGACAAGTTTGCGTTTGATAGCAGCTACAAACAGGGATCTGAAGAATGATATTGCAAGCGGGCATTTCAGGAGTGACCTTTACTACCGTATTGCTGTTTTCAGTATTGAGTTGCCTTCACTGCGCGAGCGGGTAAAAGATATACCAATGCTGGCGCAACACTTTTTAGAAATGTACGTTGCCAAAACAAATAAAACCATCAGGTCGATATCGAAAGAAGCTACCGACCTCTTGATGCAGAATGAATGGAAGGGCAATGTGCGTGAATTGAAAAATGTAATGGAACGCGCCGTTATCATGGAAGATAGCGACACTATACAGTTGGGCAGCCTGCCCTTTGAACTACAGAGCAGGCATGATAGCGGCAATAACCTTACTAAATTTCACCTGGCTACGGTTGAGCAGCTACACATCCGGAAAATGCTTCAATATACAAACGGGAATAAAGCGGAGACCGCAAGGATCCTCGACATAGGCCTGGCAACTCTATATCGTAAAATAGATGAGTATCATTTAAAGAGCTGACCTTCTCATTTTAAGAAACACGCTTCTTATTTTGATAGTAATAGAACCTCGCCAGCAACCAGGATATTCTTGGTTACCCACTGTATATCAAGTGGTTGGCCAATATCCTTCTTTTAGTTTCCTTTTTGGCATCCATTTCGCATATGAAAGGGAAACCATTCAAATAATGATCAACCAACTTGAGATCTCCATGTATTTGGAAGATGCTATCCCGGAAATTTCCAGCGACCTGGTATTAAGCAGGAAACGCAATGCGTACGATATGATGAATACGCTCACTGCCTTCACCTGCCAGAATATTAATGAGCACAACTATAATGTGGTGAAGCGCTGCTTCCAGATGGCAGATAAGCTATACAGTAAGGGCAACACTATGGTGAAAAACGCCGTGGAAAATGTATTTGTTTATTCATTCTCTAAGATGCTCAACACCTACCCTGCCGAAAAGAAACAGTTATTTGCAATTATTCCCATCACTCTTTATTCCCTGTATATAGCACAGGTCTACCAAAAAGGTTGCTAACCACTACTCATATTGATAAAGAACCTTCTCAAAATGAGAAGGTTCTTTCTTTTCATCCCTCTCCCGGAAGTAGACAGCATCCGCTGAAAATCAACAAATACGGCACTCTTCGCAACAAACAACCTCCTGAACAACATCAGGCACAGGATTTGGCATATGGGAGTAAACAAATTTGAACTGAAATGAAGGTGCCATTAGATAAACGCGACTTAGCGAAAAAAAATACGCAACTATTCTATTTTCTGACAACGATCTGCACATTGGTGATCATCATGGGTACCCTCTTTGACGCAATGTTCAAGAAATGATATGTATCAGTAATATCAGTGACCGCGATCAATAAGGCAAGAGTATAGAAGAACAACTTTTGCAAACATTAAATAAGAAATTAAAATGAAAGGGATTTTAAAAATTTCAACCCTCCTCTTTTTATAGCGGCTGCGGCAACGTCATTCGCAAAAAACAAAAAGGGATATACATGAATCTCAGAAACACCTAGCAGCAACAAAAAAATTCCCTGATCTGCTGACGCAGTTTTCCGGCGATGGTGATGTAACTGCTTACGGCAGTTATAAAGTGAATTATGTTTTTGCTAGAAAACTGAAGTAATTATTGACAATTAAAAAGGAAAAATCATGCTTGTAACAACTGTATTAATTGTAGTCGCCTTGCTTGGTTTCTGGCTGCTCTTCAAATCAATAGACTGGTTTGAAAAAATATGAAACCCGAACTTATTAATAACGTGAAATCGAAAAAATAAAACTTATGGTAGCACTATTCATTATAGCCGTATTAACCTTTGTTTATATGGTCTATGTATTAATTAAACCCGAAAAATTCTAACTCTATAAAATCAATTATACATGTATCCTCAAATTTTTGGCGTAGTCGTGATGTTTGTTGCCACCTTGTTGCTGGCAGTGCCCTTGGGCAGGTACATCGCAAAAGTTTATGGCGGCCAGCGCGTCTGGACCGACTTTATCTTCAAACCCATTGAAAAACTGTTCTTTAAGGTCTCGCGAATAGACCCGGCAATAGAAATGGGATGGAAGCAGAGTCTGGTTGCATTGCTTACCATCAATCTTATATGGTTCCTCTGGGCAATGTTCTGCCTGATGAATCAAAGCTGGTTGCCGCTCAACCCTGATCATAATGCAAACATGACACCGGACCTTGCGTGGAATACGGCTATCTCATTCCTCGTAAACTGCAATTTGCAGGACTATAGCGGAGAAACCGGCGTATCTTATTTCTCCCAGGTGTATGCACTAATGTTCCTGCAGTTTGTATCGGCTGGTACCGGCATGGCAGCAGCGGCCGTAGTATTCAATGCACTTAAAGACAGAACAACAGAAAACCTGGGCAACTTCTACATTTATTTCCTGAAGAGTTGCACCCGCATCTTGCTGCCCCTGTGCATGCTGATCGCCACCATTCATTTATTTGAAGGTACACCAATGACGTTTAAGGGAATAGACACCCTGACATCTGTGCAGGGAGATACCATGCATGTGAGCCGTGGGCCGGTAGCTGCATTTGTCGCAATAAAACATGTGGGAACCAATGGCGGCGGTTTCTTCGGGGCTAACTCAGCACACCCGTTCGAAAACCCTACCTATTTGTCAAACATCGTTCAGATGATCGCACAGTTACTGATACCATTTGCTATGATGTTTGCCTTTGGGTTCTACTGTAATAAGAAGCGGCTGGCATGGGTGTTCTGGTGCGTCATGACTACCGGATTCCTGATCCTTGTAGTGCCCACAATTATTGCAGAAGTCCAGGGCAATCCATACATAGCCCATATGGGAATATCCCAACCGGGAGGGAACATGGAGGGCAAAGAGATACGCTTTGGCGCCATCGCTTCAGCATTCTGGAGTATAGCAACTACTGTTATCTCAACAGGCTCGGTAAATGCGATGCATGATAGTTTTATGCCGGTATCGGGTATGAATATGCTGCTGGGAATGATGATCAATTCTTTCTACGGTGGCGTGGGCGTGGGTTTCCTGAACTTCTTCATCTATGTAATACTCGCAGTGTTCATAGGCGGGCTGATGGTAGGCCGCACACCAGAGTTCGGTGGAAAAAAGATAGAGGCCCGGGAAATGAAAATAGCCATGATCATTGCCCTCTTCCACCCCTTTCTCATACTTGCTGGCACAGCAGTAGCAAGCTATCTGGCAGCCCACGATACCAATATGGGTTGGTGGTTTGCCGATGCCGCGGGAAAACACAATGCGAGCGGATGGTTCAACAATCCTTCTCATCATGGGTTCAGCGAAATGCTGTATCAGTACACCTCTTCTTCCGCAAATAACGGCAGCGGATTTGAAGGACTCGCAGATAACAACCCCTTCTGGAACATCAGTACAGGTATTGTGCTGCTGTTCTCCCGCTTCCTGCCTATAATAGGCCCTGTGGCAATAGCAGGATTGTTAGCCGGTAAGAAATTCATTCCGGCAAGCAGCGGCACCCTCAAAACAGATACCGGCACATTTGGCATGTTGGTTTTTGCGGTGAAAGTGATCATTGCCGCGCTTGCATTCTTCCCGGCATTGGCCTTGGGCCCTATTGCAGAATGGATGAAGATGCATTAACCCCCCTACCCTTAACCTGCCTGCCGGCAGGCAGGAGGGGAGCACTTTGAGATATAAAATTGAACAGTTGAATAAATATTGAACGTAGCTAAAAAGATTAAAATAGAAACCGAACCTCCAATAACCTTGATTATAGCGCTCCCAGTTAGGAGCCGGGGGTTAAAATAATATTCAAATGAAAAGTAATCGTAAAGAAGGACTGTTTAAAAAGGAGCTTGTTTTGGAGGCTATAAAACAGTCGTTTATCAAGTTAAATCCAAAATACCAGTTCCGTAACCCTGTAATGTTTACTGTGGAGATAGGAACCCTGGTGATGGCCATTGTTTGCGCATGGATACTGGCCGGAGAAAAAAGCCAGGGATCGTTTGCCTACAATCTCATCATATTCATGATACTGTTGGTCACCCTGCTGTTTGCCAATTTAGCGGAAGCGCTGGCAGAAGCGCGCGGCAAGGCACAGGCAGCATCTCTGAGAAAAACAAGGGAAGAAACCCCGGCAAAGAAGATCCAGTTGGTGGGCGACATCTTTGTGAATGAAGTTCACATCGTGCCGTCATCCGGGCTCGTAAAAGGAGACTACTTTGTTTGCGAGACGGGAGACATTATCCCTACAGATGGTGAGATAGTTGAGGGCATAGCAACCATCGACGAATCAGCAATCACAGGAGAATCTGCTCCCGTGATACGCGAATCCGGCGGTGACAAATCTTCGGTAACCGGCGGCACCAAAGTGCTGTCTGATAAGATAAAAGTAAAAGTAACAACGTCACCGGGGGAAAGCTTCCTGGACAAAATGATAGCACTTGTAGAAGGAGCATCGCGGCAAAAAACGCCAAATGAAATAGCGTTGACCATATTGCTTGCAGGATTTACACTTGTATTCATTATTGTGTGTGTTACACTGCAGCCCTTTGCATCCTATGCCAAAACGCCCATACCAATATCCGCATACATTTCATTGTTCGTATGCCTGATACCAACAACCATTGGCGGCCTGCTATCTGCTATTGGCATTTCGGGTATGGACAGAGCACTTCGGGCAAATGTAATTGCAAAATCAGGTAAGGCAGTGGAAACTGCCGGAGACCTCGACGTGTTATTGCTGGACAAGACCGGCACTATTACAATAGGCAATCGCAAGGCAACACATTTCCATACGGCCAAAGGGGGTGATGAACAGCATTTCATCAAGTGCGCAGTTTTAAGCTCTATGGCCGATGAAACGCCTGAGGGCAAGTCGATAATTGAGCTTGCAGGAGTGGCGCCACATACCTACGGGGTCGACAATCCGAAATTCATCAAGTTCACGGCTGAGACACGCAGCAGCGGGATAGACTTTGGCACAACGAAGATCCGCAAGGGCGCTTATGATGCAATGAGGCAGATGGTGGAACAGGCAGGGAATACCTTCCCCTCCACTACAACAGATGATGTAAACAAAATTTCAACGAATGGCGGAACACCGCTTGTGGTGATTGAAAATAATGTTGTGCTGGGTGTAATAGAGCTGCAGGATATCATTAAGACCGGCATACTGGAGCGCTTTGAGCGTTTGAGAAAGATGGGCGTAAAAACAGTGATGGTGACTGGCGACAACCCGCTTACGGCTAAATACATTGCGGAAAAAGCAGGCGTAGATGACTACATAGCAGAAGCTAAGCCAGAAGATAAAATGGCATACATACGCAAAGAGCAAGCCACGGGCAAGCTGGTAGCGATGATGGGAGATGGCACAAACGATGCTCCGGCACTGGCACAGGCAGACGTAGGCGTTGCAATGAACAGTGGCACTGCGGCAGCCAAAGAAGCCGGCAACATGGTAGACCTGGACAATGACCCTACCAAGCTGATAGAGATAGTGGAGATAGGCAAGCAATTACTGATGACGCGTGGCACGCTGACTACCTTCTCTATCGCCAACGACGTAGCTAAGTATTTTGCGATCGTGCCTGCGCTGTTCATCGCGTCGATACCTGCGCTGCAGCGTATCAATATCATGAACCTTCACAGCCCCGCAAGTGCTATACTTTCGGCGATCATTTTTAACGCGATCATTATTCCGTTGCTGATTCCACTGGCATTGAAGGGCGTGGCCTACAAGCCAATAGGCGCCAGTGCTTTGCTGAGGAGAAACCTGCTGATCTATGGAGCAGGAGGCGTACTGATACCCTTCATAGGTATAAAGCTGATCGATCTGCTGGTCGCATTATGGATGTAACAAATTGTTTAGAACTAATAACGAAAAAATGAAAAGAGAATTAATTCCATCGCTGATACTCACCATCGTTTGCATCCTGTTCTTCTCCGGTATTTACCCGGTAGTGATGTGGTGCATAGCACAGGCAGCGCCGAACAAGGGAGAAGGCTTCACCATAAAGGATAGTAATGGGAAGTATTACTACGAAAACATAGGCCAGAAATTTACTGACGATAAATATTTCTGGTCGCGCCCATCGGCAGTAGGTTATAACGCTGCAGGATCAGGCGGAAGCAATAAAGGGCCGGACAATCCTGATTACCTGGTGCAGGTGCAGGCCGCAATTGACACCTTTATGGCGCACAATCCGGGTATCAGCAAAGCAGATATTCCGTCTGACATGGTAACAGCCAGCGGCAGCGGCCTTGACCCGCACATCAGTGCACAGGGAGCCGAGATACAGGTGGCAAGGATCTCAAAAGTGCGCGGGCTGGATAAGAGCAAGGTGGCAGCCCTGGTGAAAGAGCATATCGACGGGCCTATGTATGGTATGGGGCCGGAGCGAATCAACGTGTTGAAACTGAACATTGCATTGGATAACCTTAAATAAATATCAATTTAAATACACTCTAAAAACAAATAGAAAATGAAAAAAACAAAAATGGCATTTCTGGCATTAGCGGCCATAATGCTCACAAGACAAGCTAACGCACAATCAACAAACGCAAGTGATGGCACATACATAAAAGAAAAGCCACCAAGGGAGATCAAATCGCAAGTCCCATTTGAAGGGATAGACCAGACATGGCAGAACGGCAGCGACCGCAGGGATTCATCTGCATTATCAGGCAAGTATGTTACATGGAGCATTATGGTCGATGCGAATGTCAACCATTCGTTCAACGACCCGATAGACCATACAGTCGTTGGCTCAACCGCAATGGCCCGTGCGGATGAAGTGGAAGTATCGTGTGCAGCAATTGGTGGAGATTTTAGCTTCGGTAATGCGCGCGGCAGGATAATGACGCAGTTCGGAACACGTTCTACTGTCGTACCGC
This sequence comes from Chitinophagaceae bacterium, assembly GCA_947476485.1. Taxonomy (GTDB): domain Bacteria; phylum Bacteroidota; class Bacteroidia; order Chitinophagales; family Chitinophagaceae; genus Nemorincola. Next base: position 5,487 of record CANJQU010000098.1, on the reverse strand, counting down.
GAAATGATTATAGCCCTTATCGCGGCCAGTAGAATCTTGCAGATATATATCGGTATATAAGTGAAGCATACGGTGGGTATCATTTCAATGTAATGCATGGTATCAACGTGGATATGGGTATGTTCATGTCATACATCGGGCTGAATTCATACTACCAGGTAGAAAACTGGGAATACCAGGCCTCATTTACTTCCGATAATACTCCGTGGTTTTTCAATGGTATACGTATCCAGATATATCCTACGGAGCATTTGAAGATAGAGCCCTGGATCATCAATGGATGGCAGAGCTACGGGATGTTTAACGCATTGCCGGGTGTAGGTGGTAACATAACCTGGATGCCAAATTCAAATATCAAGCTGCTTACCAACGACTACTATGGCACCGATGCTGCCGGCCTGATCGGCAGGCACAGGTTCCATTCCGATAACAGTTTCCTATGGAGATACTACAATACCAAAAAGCCAGGTGGCGTGACTAAAATGGCGTTGTCACTGACCGGGGACTTTGGTTTTGAAAAAGGAGGTGGTGTAAATGGATTCACAAATGACGCTGTAAAAGGCCCTGCGCAGTATTTCGTGAGCCTGATGGCTTACAACCGCATATGGTTTGGGAGAAATAAATGGGCGTGGTTAGTCGGGGGTGGATGGATGAAAAATCCGGGACGTTACCTCGTTCTTTACCCTACAGGAGATGCCAGCCCGTTGCCCAATCAGTATAACCCAACACAACCTGCCGGAACACACCCGTACAGTGCAAATCCTGGTGACCAGTTTAGCGGTTGGGATGCCTCAACCAATATTAGCTGGATGCCTAACCAAAGCATAGAATTCCGGGTAGAATATGTACATAGGGAAGCGGATAATAATTATTGGGCCGGGCGCGGAGGCGTTACTTCTCCTACCGGGTATACCACAACACCGGTTCCATCAACCGGATGGGCGCCTGACCTGGTGAAAACTGAAGACCGTATTGTGCTTGCAATGCTTTTTAGGCTGTAATTAAAAAAATGCTGATACAACAAAGACAGAGTGTGTACGATTGAGGGTGGCGTAGCCAGTTTGGCTCGCCACCTTTTTCCCTTTACAATTAAAAAAAAGATCAACGATGGATTTGAATTCCATACAGGATATAAAGGATATTTTACGGGGCAAAATATTTGTGTCCGGAAATAGTATCTCATATGTTTTTGAAGAGGAGGCCTTCGCGAAACTTGATGGCGATATGAGGCTCCTGATCAGGCGGGATAATATCGAATGGAAAAAGATCAGCCCGAAACATAGGTATTCTATTGCTCAGCAGCGCCAAAATTTTATTTTCAATACCCACGAAAACGAAATCAGTGCCTCCGAAAACGAGTTCATACTCTCGATGACAAGGAAATACGACGATACGTACACCGTGATACTTCTATCTTCACAGGATGGAAAAGAGTGTTTAAGGTTATATTCAGATTAACTTGAAAAGTTGATTTTTTTAGTCCACATTTGAGCTGACAAAATGAAAAATTATGGCACGTATAAAGATAGTTCTGTTGATCGTATTGATACTTCAAAATCAATTTGTTGCAGCTCAATCGGGTAAAGAAAAAAATGACACTGGTGCAACGACTAAAGTACCATTCGACGGGTATGACCTGACATGGATAAATGGGCAGAACAGGCAAACCGATTTCCCACTGGTGATACGGGACAAAGAGGGAGATGATGTTGCCACCATAACAGCGTTTACAGATTGCTATTATAATTACAATTTTAATAAACCCATCGACAACACCCATACTATATCTTCAAGCATAGGTCGCTCAAATGAATTTACTTTCAACATGGCAAGCCTTGGCATAGAATGCAATTATCATCATGCTATCGGTCGTCTCTGGCTACAATATGGTCAAATGGCTTCTATAGTTTCCGCTTTAGACGGATCGTTAAATCATGGTAGAAATACGAGTCTTTCTAACTTACAGTACATACGTGAGGGTGCTGCTGGCTACCATTTTGATAAACTCTACGGCATAAATATAGAGATGGGATTTTTTCTTAGTTACATGGGGTTGGAAAGTTATGTCCTTAATGAGAATTGGTGCTATCAGCGAAGTCTGCTTTGCGACCTTACGCCTTTTTACTTTTCGGGCGCAAGAGTACAGGCATATCTGTCAAAGAAATTCAAAACGGAGATTTGGCTAATAAACGGCTGGCAAACCTATAATGGCTGGAACTCACAAATAGCTGTTGGCGGCTCCAATTATTACCGTCCAAATACAAACCTACAGCTTGTTGCTAACTTTTACATTGCGGGACACGACGTGCAGAATAAACCGGGATTACTGCGCTTCCATCATGATCATAGCTTAGCTGCACGGTACTATGACCATAAAAATAAAAAAGGGATCTCTCAGGCCGCCTTTAGCATCAATAATCATTATGGTTTCCAGACCGGCGACGGAGTTAATGCAAAAGATCAATATTTGCTTGGCACCTCGATTGGAAACCGCATATGGTTTTATCACAACAAATTGGCCGTTACTGTCAGAGGTGATTATGTAACCAATCCGGGAGCATATCTGGCTTACTCACCATCGCCGGTTACTAACAATGCCTATACTGATGCAATGAATGCCAGGCGCATTTTAAGTCAGGTTCAGGGTGTGGCCACGTTTGATATAATGCCTACTCAGTTTACCACAGTCCGGTTAGAGTATGGCTACCGGGATAGCAATCTGCCTTACTACGCGGGGCCTGGAGGCACCACATCGCCAGACGGGTATATAACCACGCCAGTGCCAACGACCTGGAGGCCCGACCTGGTTAGATCCGATAGTCGGCTCACTATTGCGGTTACATTCAGAATATAAATGTTTAGATCAGGAAGAACATGAAGAACCTGGATATAAAAAAAGTAAGTTTTGCGGGAATGTTGATCGCAATGGGTATTGTATTTGGTGATCTTGGCACGTCTCCTTTATATACTTATAAGGCAATATTGGGCGACCGCATTATCAGTGAAACGCTTATACTGGGTAGCGTTTCCGCAATATTCTGGACACTTACGTTTCAGACAACTTTGAAGTATGTTCTGATCACAATGCGTGCTGACAATAACGGGGAGGGAGGAATATTTTCATTGTTTACTCTAATTAGACGGCACGCAAAGTGGCTCATATGGCCGTCGATAATAGGCGCAAGCTTTATGATCGCTGACAGCCTTATTACTCCACCGATATCCGTAATGTCTGCAATAGAGGGGTTAAAAAGTATTCAACCCGACATACCAATTCTACCCATTACTATAGGTATCCTCGTCGCGTTATTCCTGTTTCAGCGTAGCGGCACTGGCAGTATTGGCAAATTCTTTGGACCCGCTATGGTCGTGTGGTTCGCAATGATCGCAGTTTTGGGATTTAATAATTTGATGAAGGATATTTCAGTACTTAGAGCCATCAATCCATTGTATGCATACAGGCTTGTCAGTGCGTATCCCGGTGGTTTGTGGGTATTAGGAGGCGTTTTCTTATGTACTACTGGCGCTGAAGCACTTTATGCCGATATGGGCCACGTGGGTCGGCGCAATATTCAGATGGCATGGACACTTATCAAGGTGTCCCTGGTGCTATGCTATTTCGGGGAGGCGGCACTATTGGGAAAACATATTGGCCAGACTTTAAGCAATGTAGACCCGTTTTATGACCTTGTACCGAGGTGGTTTTTAATGCCTAGCATTATCATTTCCACTTTGGCCACCATCATAGCCAGCCAGGCATTGATAAGCGGTACCTATACCCTTATCAATGAGGCCATCAGGCTGGAAGTATGGCCCAAACTCCGAACGGTATTTCCCTCTGACCTGCAAGGGCAGGTCTACATCCCCGCAATTAACTGGATGATGTTGGCGGGCTGCATTGGAATGGTATTGTATTTCCGAGAATCAAGCAACATGGAAGCGGCGTTCGGGTTGTCAGTAACGCTCACAATGCTGATGACTACTGTATTACTGAGCTACTACCTGCATACAAAACGGTATCCCAAACTATTTACTTATGCCGTGCTCATCATTTACTTATGGATAGAGATCACGTTCCTCGTTGCCAACATGAAGAAGTTCGCGCACGGAGGATGGTTGACCATGCTGATTGGATTGTTGTTAATAGCGGTAATGTACGTGTGGCAGGCGGGTAAAAAGCTAAAAAGTAAATACAAAAGATACCTGCGATTTGACCGGTATGTACCCGAGCTGATAAAACTTAGTGAAGATACCTCTGTGCCAAAATTTGCAACACATCTGGTATACCTTACCCTGGCAAAAAACTGCAATGCAATTGAGGAAAGGATCATTGATTCTATTTTTTACCAGCAACCTAAAAGGGCGGATGTATACTGGTTGATACACGTTGAGGTTGACGATGCCCCGTATACGATGAGCTATACTACTAAGGTGCTCGCCCCCAACGACATTATTTACGTGAGATTAAAACTGGGGTTTCGAGTTGTACCGCGCATCAACCTGTTCTTCAAAAAAATAGTCAAAGATATGATCGGTAGTAAAGAGATTGCTTTAAAACACCCTTACTGCACGGTCGAAGGAAACGAAAGCTGCGGCGATTTTCGTTTCGTAGTTATGAAGAGTTTTTTATCATTTGAAAACCAACTTCCATTTTGGAAAAACCTGATGATGCGGATGTATTTTATCCTTGATATGATAAGCTTACCGGAGCCTGCCGCTTTTGGCCTCGACTACGATAATGTTGTTTTAGAGCGGGTACCGCTTGTGGTGCAGCACATGGGCGATATTCAACTTAAAAGAGAAACCGAGTAATGGAAGACGAAAAAGAAAAAAGGGTGCAGCAGTTTTTAGATCTGAACCGGAAAAGCACCCGGGGGCGGCTCAAGATATATATTGGCATGAGTGCAGGTGTGGGTAAAACATACCGTATGCTTCAGGATGCCCATAGCCTTCTTCGCAATAACGTCAATTTGAAGGTTGGGTATGTAGAAACTCATGGAAGGACAGAAACAGAAGCACTTGTAGCCGGATTACCGGTCATCCCAAGACGGGAAGTGTTTTATAAAGGAAAGAAACTGGATGAACTTGATGTGCAGGCAATATTACTGATACATCCTGAAGTGGTCATTGTTGATGAGTTAGCCCATTCAAACATTCCAGGCAGTAAGAACGAAAAGCGTTGGCAAGATGTCCTGGATATTTTAGAAGCTGGCATAGATGTGATCAGCGCCGTAAATATTCAGCACATAGAGAGTATCAATGAAGATGTAAAAGCGATAACAGGCGTTGAAATAAAAGAGCGTGTACCGGATAAGATACTACAGTTGGCGGATGAGGTAGTTAATATTGACCTCACTGCTGATGAATTAATAACAAGGCTGAAAGAGGGTAAGATATATGATCACACCAAAGTACAGCAGGCACTGCAAAACTTTTTCCAACCTGATAAGATTTTACAACTTCGCGAGCTTGCCCTGAAAGAAGTAG
>CANJQU010000097.1 GCA_947476485.1 Chitinophagaceae bacterium | reverse complement strand
TTAGCTGGTTGAAGTCGTCAATAAAGAAATAATCATAGTTCTCGTTAGTAGGCGCCTGATCGCTGATCATCAGCTTCTCCAGTGTTGCATAGGTATTAGCTACGAGGCGCCCGTTATCGGGGTCCTGGGTGATAACAAGTTTTTCAACACAGTTGGTGTACACGGCGTTCTCGTTCTTATACTTGGCCGCAATACTGTCGTACTTCACACGCTCTGCAACTTTCTGCGCATGCACAGATGAGGCAACCAGTAAGGATGCCACCAACAGGCATGCCGTTTTGCCGGGTTGTTTTATGTGTATTTTATTGTTGGTCATTTCACCAGGGTATTAGTTCTTAAAAATAGAGGTATAAATATAATGATAAAAACAGTTTAGAGGGTATTTTTTGAACATTAATTGCAAATGCAGCAACACATGGCATAGCATGGCTGCAAGTATGATAAAAGAATTTTCTAAAAATAATAAAAAAGGCCGGCAATGTTGTTACATGCCAGCCTTTTCCTTGATCATGATCTTTTTATTATCCTACCATCAAACGTTTGAAAGTCGTAACAGTAAGACCCTTAGCTACTGAGGTCAGATGCTCAGCAACGGTCTTGCCATTGTCTTTCACAAATGCCTGTGGAAGCAAAGTATTGTCTTTAAAGAATTTGTTCAGCTTGCCGGCAGCAATTTTCTCAGCCATATCAGCTGGTTTGCCTTCTGCCATGATCTGCTCTACTGCGATCGCCTTTTCACGGGCAACAGTCTCAGCAGATACGCTGTCAGCGTCAACAGCCATTGGGTTCATAGCAGCTATCTGCATAGCTACATCCTTACCTGCCGTGATCACGTCTTCAGTTGCAGCCTGGTTCAGACCCACCAGAACACCAATGCGGTAGCCAGAGTGTATATAAGGAACAACAGCAGCAGCAGTTACCTGCTCAAAACGGCTGATGTCGATCTTCTCACCTATTTTAGCTACCATTTCCATCAGCCTTTCGCCTACGGTTGCAGCATCCATTTTAGCGGCTTTCAGGTCATCAACTGTTGTTACTTTCGTTGCAAGTGCGATTTCTGCCACCTGGTTTGCGAACTCGATGAATTCCTGGTTCTTAGCCACGAAGTCTGTTTCAGAGCTCAGGCAAATAACAATGCCATATGTGTTGTCTGTTGTAGCCTTTGCGATTACAACGCCTTCTTTTGCTTCACGGTCGCTGCGGTTAGCAGCTACTTTCTGGCCTTTTTTGCGCAGATAGTCGATTGCGCTTTCAAAATCACCGTTGCTTTCAGTGAGGGCTTTGCGGCAGTCCATCATTCCGGCGCCTGTCTGCTGGCGCAGCTTGTTTACTTCAGCTGCTGATATAGTTATTGTACTCATTGTAATTTTTCCTTTTATTAGTTTTTAAAGAGGTTGCAAAATTCGTATTTTATTATTAAAGCCCCAAATGTGGGGCTTTAATAAAGTATTATCATTCTTTTTTATTCTCTTACTCAAAGCTGAAAAGAGGTTCAAAAGCCCAATGTTTTGATCTCAAAGCACTCCCCCTTCAGGGGGCCGGGGGTTAGTGTCTTGTCGGAGCTGGTCTGCTGCCACCGGCGCCACCGCCTGGGCGACCACCTGGTCCGCCTGGACGGCTACCGCCGCCACCCGGGCGGCTACCGCCACCGCCTGGACCACGGCTTCCGCCGCCGCCGCTACCCGCGTTGCCACGGCCACCACCTGGTCCACGACCTGGAGCGCCTGCACCGGCACCTGCGCCGGCGCTTCTGCCACGGCCACGGCCACCACGGCCACGACCACCTTCGTTATCTTCTTCAGTGATCTCTAAGCCACGGTTGCGGCCTTCGTTAGCATCATCTGATGTATCTTCTTCATTTTCTTTCACCTGGGCGCGCTCCTGGAGACCTTCCAGTATTGCAGCCGTGAGGTAAGTTGTGATGATAGCTATTGACTTTGTAGCATCATCATTTGCAGGTATCGCGAAATCAACCTTTGTAGGATCGCTGTTCGTATCTACCATAGCAAATGTTGCGATACCCAGGCGCTTTGCCTCAGCAAGTGCAATATGCTCATGGCTGATATCTACCATGAAAAGAGCAGCAGGGGTACGGCCCATCTGGGAGATACCGCCAAGCACTTTTTCCATTTTTTCTTTGCTGCGGGTAAGGGTCAGGCGCTCTTTCTTGGTAACGCTGTCCATTGTTCCGTCCTGCAGCATTTTTTCTATGCTCAGCATCTTCTTCACGCTCTTGCGGATCGTGCTGAAGTTAGTAAGCATACCACCCAGCCAGCGCTCGGTAACGAAGGGCATGTTTGCCCTTGCAGCAGCTTCCGCTACTATTTCCTTAGCCTGCTTCTTAGTAGCAACGAACATGATCTTCTTACCGCTTTTAGCGATAGATTTCAATGCCGCAGCCGCTTCATCAAGGCCTTCAATAGTTTTATTGAGGTCAATGATGTGGATACCATTCTTCTCAGCAAAGATGTATGGGAGCATCTTTGGGTTCCATTTTTTCTTCAGGTGGCCGAAGTGTACGCCAGCCTCAAGGAGCTGCTGGTGCAATGTTTTATTATCTTCCATTTGAATAATTTCGTTGTTGTTAATAATATAATTACTGTTCCCTTTGGGTAAAGCCCCTTTAGGGGTTTGGGGTTTTTAACGTTTAGAGAACTGGAAGCTACGACGTGCTTTCGCTTTACCAAATTTCTTACGCTCAACGCTGCGGCTGTCGCGGGTCATCAGGCCTTCTTTCTTCAAAGACGGGCGATATTCCGGGTTTACTTCGCACAGTACGCGGGAAATTCCCATTTTTATTGCTTCGGCCTGTCCTTTTGGACCGCCACCCTGAACATTGACAACAATGTCGAATGAGCTCTGCAGATCGAGCGTTTTCAATGGCAGCTCAACCTGGTTTTGAAGATACATGATCGGGAAGTACTCTTTGTATTCCCTATCATTAACCGTGATATTACCGGTGCCTTTGTTCAGGTAAACACGGGCAACTGCTTCCTTACGGCGGCCAACGGCATTTTTCTGTTTTTCCATTTTATTTATTAATGGTTTGAATTTTTAAAAATTGTTTTCTCTCCTCCTGCTTAACTTGGGAAGCTCCCCTTCAGGGGTTGGGGTTACTTCAACTCCTTTGGAGCCTGTGCTTTGTGCGGATGCTCAGCGCCTTCGTATACAAACAGCTTCTTGTACATTGCACGGCCAAGACGATTCTTAGGAAGCATGCCTTTTACAGCGCGCTCTATCATCAGGTTCGGGCGGCGGCTCTGCATTTCCTTTGCCATTTCTATTTTCTGACCACCTGGGTACATAGAATAGGTCTGGTATTCCTTATCTTCCAGTTTGTTGCCGGTCAGCACTACTTTCGATGAGTTGATCACGATAACGTAATCACCACAATCGAAGTGAGGCGTGAAATAAGCCTTGTTCTTGCCGCGCAATACCGAAGCAATGCGGGAACTCATACGGCCAAGCGTCTGGTTGGTAGCGTCTACAACGTGCCATTCGCGTTTTACGATCTTTTCGTTGGCAGATTGTGTCTTAAAACTTAAGTGTCTCATTATAAAATCAAAAATTAAAAATTAAAACTGAAAAATCTGTTTCCCCTTATCGGGTAGCATTAATTTTTTTATTGGGAGTGCAAAAGTAAACGGAGGGAATGAAAATGCCAAAAAATTTATTAGAAATTTTTAAGACAGCATCATAACATATTGATTATCAATAAAAATATCGGCAAAAATAATCAAAATAATTCACTTGGCCTGCAAAAGTGGTTACCAAACTGCTGCCGGATATGTAAATTTCGGCTGCAATACACCTGATCTGTTACGAGGATATTTTATCCGGCTAAGCAGATAGTCCGCAATATGTTTATTTACATATGGCCAGTGCTTTGATTTGCTTTTTACATCCGGCATTAACGGGTGAATAACATCAGGTTGTTGCGTTATAAAATTGTTAAGAAAATCTTTTTTAGAAAACTTTGTTAATTCCGATTGTTATGATAATTTCACGCTCACAAATTCACCCTTTTTGGGTTAAAATTTAAGTAAAATAAGCTATATATTGTTAAAATTTTCTAGCGCTTACAAAACACAATAGTATGAAAAGAATTCTCTTATTAGTTACATTATTAGTTACTGTTGGGCTGCGGGCTTTTGCTCAAACACATACAGTGACCGGGAAGGTTCTGGATGAGAACGGGCAGGGGTATCCGGGTGCGGGTATCACAGTCAAAGGAACACAGGTGGGTACCGTTTCAGATGTAAATGGTGACTTCTCCTTGGAGGTTCCGGATGGCAAGAATTCGTTTATTATCCAGGCAGTAGGTTATTCTACACAGACCGTAACTGATGAAGGGCATGCCGTTGTCATAAAACTGAAGCCAACCGCGAAAAACCTGGAAGGCGCAGTTGTAACCGCGATGGCGTTTAAGAGAGAGAAAAGGGAACTCGGGTATAATACTACCACGCTTAGTAATGAAGAGCTTACTTCCGGCCAGAATTCAAGCACCATATCCGGCCTGGCTGGTAAAGTAGCGGGAGCGAACATCACCAGCTCTACCGGCGGTCCCGGTGGTTCTACCCGTATCGTATTAAGAGGTGAAAAATCGATCCTGAAAAATAACAACGCGCTGATAATCGTAGATGGTGTTATCACGAATAATTTCGACCGTACACAAAGCGGCCTCAGTGGAGCAAACGGTTCCTTTTCAGAATTGCAGCAAGTAGACTTCGGTAACAGTGCCAATGATCTTGATCCGGATGAAATAGAATCGGTAACTGTGCTGGAAGGCCCTGCTGCATCTGCCCTTTATGGCGCAGCGGGCGCTAACGGAGCGGTGATGATCACTACAAAAACAGGCAAACGCTCAACTGGCAGCAAAGCCACCAAAATGGAAGTTACCTACAAAGCGACTTACACACAATCAGACATCCTGAAATATGCCGATGTACAGCATGAATACGGACAGGGTAATATTTACCAGGGAGGTATTCCGAACGACAGGCGTGAAAACTTTAGCTGGGGATATAAATTCGACGGCCAGCTTCGCCCATGGGGCCAGGTGATTGACGGTAAGACATTGGTAAAACCATATTCTGATCTGCCTAACAATATTAAGAGCTTCTTCAACCGCGGTAAAAACCTGAATAACTTTGTGTCTGTTTCAGGTGGTACAGAAACTTCTACTTATTACCTTTCACTGAATTCACTCAACAGCACAGGAGTAGTGCCAAACACCTTCTATAATAAGTACAGCGTTCGCTTTAACGGATCAACCGAGCTCACGAATAATTTTTACTCTTCGGTTAACGTCAACTACCTGAATACATATTCAAGGGCAGAAAACAGTGGCCAGGGTGGCGGGTCTGTAGTTGATAACCTCTACCAGATTGCACGCGATATTCCAATATGGGAGTTGAAGAACTATGATGATCCAAGCCATTTTTATGCTATGCAGTACTATGATAAGGCAGGTGTGGAGCGTTATGGTTTCTATGGGGCTTATTACAAAAATCCATATTGGGTTGCTAAAAACTACGATAACCGTAATAAATCAGACAGGGTTTTAGGTGATTTTAAATTAGGATATAAAAAGGGAGACTTTAACGTGTTCGACCGCGCAGGTATTGATGTAAGCTCGGACAGGTCAAATTATAAGACACCTAAATTCAATGCGATACCTGTTGATCCTTTTTATGATGGTCTTAACTATACTTCAGCCGGCGGTTATACGCAGTCAAGCTACACTGGTTTCCGTTTTATCAATGACCTTATATTTACGTTTACGCACCAGTTGAGCAACAATTTCGCTATGACTGCAACTGCGGGTCATAACCTTACCATACAGAATGACGAAACCGTTGCCGGTGTTATCGATCCGGGAACAAGTGGCTTGGTGATACCTAACTATTACAATTTGCAGAATAACTCAGGCCCGGTAATTGGTTACAATACTTTAACACAGCGCAGGGTGGTAGGTGTTTATGCTGATATCAATCTTAGCTATCAGAAAGAATTGTTCTTTGAGATCACAGGACGTAATGACTGGTCTTCAACGCTGATTCAGCATCACAACTCCTATTTTTATCCGTCAGCTAATGCTTCATGGGTATTTACAGAAAGGCTGAAAGGCAATTTCAAGGATAAAGTGCTTAATTATGGTAAGGTGCGTATGGGTGTTGGCGGTACAGGTAATGACGCTCCTGCCTATGCAAATAACAATGCCGGTTACCAGCAGTTGCCCATCAGCACAGGCTTTGGTTCAGTTGTTCCTCCGTTCAACGGCGTTCCCGCTATCCAGATACAAAATACCTTTGGTGACAATAAGCTGAAGCCTGAGCAGACACGCTCGTTTGAAGTTGGTACTGATCTGTCGTTTTTCAAAGACAGGCTTAGTCTTGCATTCACTTATTACAACTCTACCACCCATGACCTGATCACAGCCGTACCGCTGCCTCCGTCTACAGGTTTCGGATCAACCTATATTAATTTGGGTACGATCACTAATAAAGGCGTGGAAATTACTATGCGTGGTACACCTATTTCTACCAAGTATGGTCTGAAATGGGAGCTTTTCGGAACCTTCACACGTAACGTAAGTAATGTGGTAAGCCTTAAAAATGGTGTAGACAATGTGGTTATCGGCGGTTACAACGGCATGGCTATCACCGCTGCTGTGGGGCATCCGTTCGGTACTTTTTATGCAGCAGATATTGCCTATGAGCAGGACCCGTTTACAAAGAAATGGCATGCTATCGTAGATCCGGTAACTGGTCTGCCTATTGCTACTACAAAGCCTGTTTACAAAGGATCTTATCAACCTAAATTCCAGGCTTCGTGGGGTACCGATCTTTCTTATAAGGGCCTCAAACTGCATATACTGTTCGTAACTAAGCAGGGTGGTCAGTTCTACAGCCGCAACAAGTCAAACATGGACTTCAACGGCACATCTCAGGAAACTATAGTAAACCATCGTAACCCATATGTTTGGGCAAACTCAGTTTATCTGCAGCCGGGTACTACCAATACTTATGTAGAAAATACAAAGGAATTTTCGCCATACACTTATTATACTGCACAGCAAAATAATCTGCCTGCACAGAATTTGCTCAATGCAAGCTACGTGAAGCTGCAGGAAGCTGCGCTTTCTTATAAAATACCACAGAAATACTACCAGCGTAGTCCGTTTGGCGCTCTGGAAGCAGGTATTTTCGGAAACAACCTGATACTTTGGACTGCGAAGAGCAACCAGTACGACGATCCTGAAGAAACTTCTGCAGGCGCCGGTGGAAACGGACAAGGATTCAATTATACCGCACGCCCTTCTTTGAGAAACTATGGTGCATTCATTAAAGTTACTTTCTAAATCTGGCTTTTAAAATTGTTATTATGTCAATAAATAAAAAGATAATTGTTGCAACTGCAATTGGCCTGGCTTTAGGGGCATCTTCCTGCAGGAAGCTCCTGAATGTGAATACTAATCCAAACGTATCGCAAACAGCTACTGTGGAAACATTATTACCTGCCGCTCAGCTATATGTGGGTTCTTCCATCGGCATGGACCTGCAGGTAGTGGGCAGCATCTGGTCGCAATACTGGACGCAGACTCCTGTAGCAAGCCAATATATCTCATTGGAGCAATATGCCCCCGGGCAGGATGCATTTTCCTATGCCTGGTCAAACCTGTATAGCGGTGCAGAAAACTTCTACCAGCTTGGCAAGCTTGCTGATACGCAGCATAAAAGGAACTATAAAGCCATTGCTTTGTTGATGCAGGCTTATACTTTCCAGGTAATTACTGATGCATTTGGCGATGCGCCGTTTAGACAGGCGCTGCAGGGCCAGTATAGCGATGGACACATAATAAATCCGAAATACGACTCGCAAATGGTTGTGTACAACGGGATCATTGCATATATCGATACGGCAATTAATATCATCAATGAGGGCAATACAGTAACTCCGGGAACCGATGACCTGATATACGGTGGTGATATGAGCCTGTGGGCAAAATTTGCAAATACACTGAAGCTAAAAGTATTATTGCGCAGGGCTGAAAAGGACCCGGCAGGCACCCAGGCAGCAATTGATTCATTTTATGCCACCAGCCCTGTATTTATAGGTACGGGTGAAGATGCAAAAATATCTTACGGTTCCAGCACGGCAAATAAGAACCCCTTATATGCTGAAGAAAGTTCCACTGTCCTTGCCAATATTCAAAACCTCGCGGGCAGTAATACTTGCATTGACACAATGAACAGTAATGGTGACCCTCGTGCATACCTGTTTTATGAGTATTTGCCAACCACAGGAACTGTCGTAGGTATTCCACAGGGGCAGTATAACATTAAAGCCCTGTCCGGCACTTATTCTTTACCAAGTACTTATGTTGCCGGTGATTGCTCTTCAGTTAACGCAGAAAATTCAAAGGATGCTCCTGTGAACCTGCTTACGAGCTGGGAAAGTTATTTTATGCAGGCTGAGGTAGTTGCTAGGGGATGGGCCGGAGCGCCGGGAGATGACGATGCCTTATTTTATTCGGGAATCCAGGCTAGCTTCGACTACGCTTTTTACAGCAATGCGCTTAATAACGAATACGGCACAGCGGGTACAACCACAATTTATAATGATTATATCTCTGGTTATCTGACAGGCACTCCTGGCTATTGGACCGTTTACCCGTCTACCGGTACATCCGCTGAAAAGCTGCGGTTTATCATCACCCAGAAATGGTTTGCTATGTGTGGTAACCAGGGCTTTGAAGCATGGACAGAATGGCGCCGCACAGGTTACCCTGATTTCTTTGTAATTCCACCTTTCAGCCTTATGGGAACCAACAGGCCTGTGCGTTTGTTGTATCCAACTTCAGAAAGCACAACAAATGTCAATTTTCCTGGTTTAGCGCCGCTGACTCAAAAAGTTTGGTGGGATATACTTTAATTGTATTATTTTAAAAGAAAGAAAATGAAAAAAATAGCATTATTATCAGTTATAGCCTGTATTGCTTTTGCTAGCTGCAAAAGGACGATGACCAATGTATCTGAGGTACACCCGTCCTCCGTTCCTTATGTGATAATAACAGGGCCGATATACTATAGCATAGGTGTTGGAGATCCGCTGCCAAGTATAGTGGCTACTGCTTATGATACATTTTATGACCATAGCATGAGCAATCCCTTGCCGGTGATCATTGATAACAGCACACTTGACAATACAACACCAGGATTGTATGCGGTAACTATTTCTGCGAAAAATCAATATGGAATGGTTGGTACTGCATCGGTGTATATTGGTGTAACCAGTGCTTCTCCGTTATTGGACCTTTCCGGTTGGTATATTCGTAATGGCGTTCCTGAACGTTCGTCATATGTTGCAAAGTTGGGTAATGGGTTATTTATGACCAGTAATGCTGGTGGTGCTGATACAACAAACGCAACTACCGGGCCTGCGATCAGTGCAGTATTTGTAGTTACGAGCGACACTACGATAGACTTCGGTTCCCAATTGACTGCCTATGGCCAGCTTGGTGCACACGATCAGGTACTTTCACTTGCTGTTGGTGACACCGTTATTAGCTATTTGCTTGATAATGGTAATTTTTCACCAACTGTACCACGTATTTTCCATAAGATATAAAGTTTTGTGTTTAGATATCGTTTTACTCCCTGCATTTTGCAGGGAGTTTTTATTTGTAACAAGCTCTTTTTTAACAAATTTTCCATTTCCCAGCCATTATATTTGCGCACTAATAGTTGCTTATGCGAAAGATCCTTGCCCTCGTGGCAATATTAATGATACCTGCATCATTGCTGCGGGCACAGGGCGAGAAGATGAATAGCGATGCGGCTCCAAAGCCAATTGAAAAGCCTTCGCGCGACTTCCTGATGCTGCAGTTTACCTACAACAACTGGCTTAAAAAGCCGGACAGCATAAAAACGAAACCTTTTGGCTACGGTTTTAATGGCTACATCTGTTACGATTTTCCTATAAAAAAGACAAGCCTTAGTTTCGCTGCCGGCATAGGCGTTAGCGCTTCGGTTGTATACCTCGACCAGCAGCAAATTGTCAACAGTGATACAGGCGCGTTGGGTGCCCAGGTCCGCTTTGTTCCCAATCCGGCAGGAACAACTGTGAAGAGGTATAAGTTTGTCACCACCTATCTTACTGCTCCTTTTGAGCTCCGCTACTATAGCAACACGCAGAACAGGAATAAGGGCTTTAAAGCTGCCATAGGTTTGCAGATAGGTACTTTACTCGGGGCGCACACAAAGGCCCTTACTTCGGTTGCCGGCACCAATATAAAATACAAAGACATCAGCAAAAGATACGTTAGTCCATGGAATTTTGCCGCTACGGTGCGTGTAGGGTATGGTAATTTCTCGGTTTTTGGTTCTTACAATATCACCAACGTCTACAAGGAGAATTCAGGCCCGCCAATTACACCGGTATCCATGGGTATTTGCCTTACCGGGCTATAAATAGCTGGAGCTGATTTCGATTCAGCTCGTGGATTATTCACTCATTTTGTAGAGACGCTATGCACTGCGGCTCCTACGTTTGCGTAAAGCCAGTACGTAACTCATTCTACTTCACCCGCTCCTTCATAGAGGGCTGGGGAGGCGTCCCTCAGACTTTGCGTCTCTGCGTATTTTGTACAGAGCAGCTATTTTTTTTGAGGTTGTACCATTAACCTGACTCTTCCGCCTCACCCGCTCTTACGGAGTTCACGCGAGGGAAGGAGCGAAGCTGGTAGGGAGCTGTTTTTCTCCTCGCACGGTTTTTACATAGTTGTAGGATAAACTTGTTTTGTGTACAATTGTCTAAAAGAATAAGTTGCGTATCCCAGCCGTCTGCATACTTCTGTTAGTTTTATCCGGTTTATTACCGGCAGGAGCTGCGTTTGGCCAAAAATCCGGCTTACCCGATACGCTTGATCTCACCAAGCTGCATTTCACACGAAATAAGTTTGTGAACAACATTTTCCGGCAGGCAGTCAATTCAGTAATGAGAACACCCGATGCAGGGCCGGATCAGAGCTATTTGAACGGAAAAAGTGAGGATCCGTATTTACCCTACCAGGGGAAGATAATACGCCATATTTATATCAATACGTTCAACTTCGACCGTACCCTGGACGATACCAGCCGCCGTGACAACAGCCTGGGCGCAAGAATTGGTAACCGCCTGCACAAAAGCTCCCGCAAATTTGTGATCAGGGATAACCTGTTCATAAAGGAGAACACGCCTGTGAACGCCTTCATGATGGCCGATAATGAGCGCTTCATCCGGTCGCTGGAATATATTCACGATGCCCGCATTCTCATCGTTACTATCCCCAATAATCCCGATTCTGTGGATGTAAGCATATTTACCAAAGACCTCTTTAGTATTGCAGGAGGAGCGGCATCTAACGGCCTGAACCACGTGAATGCAACCGTGTATGAGGCCAACCTTGCCGGTATGGGCCAACGCCTGGAGGTAAGCGGATTGTATGACTACAACCGCAACCCCAACTGGGGATTTGGTGGCCTCTACCGGAAATATAATGTGCTTCACTCGTTCATAGATGCTACTGTGGGTTACAGTGTGATGAATCCAAGTCCGTATTCGCGTGAAGAGGAAAGCAGCAAGTACCTCACACTCACGCGGCGCCTGGTGTCGCCCTATTCCCGGTTTGCCGGTGGCCTCACAATAAGCCAGAACCAGGCATTCAATCTCTATCATAGCCCCGACAGTATAGTGTACCCCTACAAATACACCCTGCTCGACGGTTGGGCTGGCTATAGCATAGGCATAAGAAAACTTACCGCCACAAATAACACCATTCGCGACAGGCGTTTCCTTGCCGTGAGGTGTTACCAGCGGGACTTTTCGCAATTGCCGCCGCAGATACTCACACCCTCCGGCCCTCGCTTTGATCCTGTTTTCAACAGCTCGCGCGCTGTGCTGGCACAAATGACATTTTTCAGGCAGGACTACTACAAAACACAGTATATCTATGGCTTCGGCACCACCGAAGATCTGCCCTACGGCTACAATATTGCAGTAACCACGGGATGGCACGAACAGCTCCACCTGCAACGCCCATATGCAGGCATAAATGTATCTGACTACATTACAACGGGCCGCGGTGAGTTCATTCAGCTTTACCTGAAGACAGGGGGGTTCCTGCACAAGAACAAAGTGCAGGACGGCAGCATGCTTATAGGCGCCACAGCATACAGCCGCATTCTTTTCCTCAACAGCACCAAGATAAGGCAGTATGTGAACCTCAGCTACACCCATTTATACAACCGCATTACTTATGCGCCTTTGCGCATAAATAACTACTACGGCCTGCGTGGCTTTCTTTCCGATTCGGCCTATGGCACCCGCAGGCTCAGCCTGCAACTGGAAACATCATTCTATCTGCCGTTTAAATTGCTCGGCTTCCAGTTCGCACCATTTCCCTGGGGTGACCTCAGCCTTATTACACCGGAAAATGGCCCCTATTCCCGCTCTGCTTTATACGCCAGCATAGGTGCCGGTGTGCGCGGACGAAATGAGAACCTGGTGTTTGAAACTATAGAACTGAGGGCATATTTCTTCCCGGTGGCGCCGGATAACATGAGAGGCTTTAAGGTGGTCCTCAACAGCGGCATCAGGTTCAGGTACTCCAGCAATTACATCACAGCGCCGGATGTGGTGCAGCTCAATACACAATGATAGAGCTGCGTAGCCGTAGTTTTATCGTTATTCCATGCTTTACATTATATTTGTAGTAGGTAAAAAGAGATATATGGGAGCTGCAAAAGCTATGGACAAAGAAATGGGACAATATTGGGAACATCTCAATGCACACCAGAAAGAGGTCGTATTAAGTGTAGTTAAGACATTTGCTCATGAAGAGAATGAATGGTGGGACACTGTAGAAAATGCCGCCAAGGATTCGATTGAAAGAGGATTGAAACAGGCGAAAAGCGGAGATGTGATACCACATGAAGAAGTAATGAAAAAGTATAAATAATGGCTCAAAGTAAACTGGTCGCCGGAAGCAGAAGAAAAATTCAGTGAAAACATTCAATATCTGAATGATCAATGGACTGAAAAAGAAGTAGAAAAATTCATCCAGCAGACGCAAAGCGTTATCAAACGAATCCAGATATTCCCGGAATCATATCCCACAGGGAACAAAAACAAAAGCTATAGGAAAGCCAGGCTGAATAAATATACCGTGCTGTTTTATCGTTATTTTAAAAACAAAAAAGTAATTACTATAGTTGCTTTTTGGAACGTAAAACAAAATCCGGATAAGACGCCGTACTGATTTTTCCTGGCAGATAAGTTGCTCCTATATCAGTTTAAATGAGGCGATAAACTGATCTGCTACAGGCGGGATGCCCGTTGAAAGAGAAAATATAGTGATAATGGAATACTGGAATTTATTGATCAGGTAAATACGGTCTTTTCCCGTGAACTGTTCTGAAACAAACGTGAACTCAATGTAGGGCTTGTCTCCAAGGTTTATAGCAGTGGTCTCTACCTTGCTTGCCTGCATAGACTTGGTTGCACCATCACGGCTGTTTTCAAGCATCTGCTTCAAACTGCCGTCCTTCGGATAAAAGTTGGTCATGTCTATCCACCCGGTCATAAACACTTCGCTGTCGCTGGGTGCGTAAGTAGCAAAATGAATTTTGAAAGGTGTGCCGTCTTCGCTTTTATCAGTATCGCTGGACTCCTCCGGCTTACCGGGAAAAGAAATGGAGTAGCGCCCTTCGGTGGATGTATACTTCTGCCAGGTAGTGGCGGGAACGAAACTGAATAAACCTGCCAGTACCAATATTGCCGGAATAACTAAGTATCTTTTCATATTGTTCGTTTTAAGCAATATAAAATTACGATTGTTTTTGATAGGTTGCTACACCACGAAAGTTGTATTTTTATGGAAATGCCGCTAAATGTGCTTCTGCATTGATCCACCTCATAAATATTGTGCAGGCAGTAATCGCGGAACCCCGCTTATGGCCAGATCGTTAAGCTATATCCTCGCCTCATTTTTTTTATTCCTCGCGCAGGAGTCATTTTGCCGGAAGATGGAGCATTATTATGATTCCGTCTATAAAGTTCATTTTTCACTACCCCGGAAGTGGAGCTATGCTATGAGTGACTCACTGCTGCACAAACCTAAAAGTAGAAAATACGGAATGGCAGATCTGATATTCACTGCTGCTTCAACAAAAAAGACCAGGCATACCGAATGTGCGCAGGGGTGCAGTTTTTACATCCCGGATAATGCGGAGTTATTCAAAGATTTTTTTGATAACAACTGGAACGGCGCTGCCGATAGCGTAGATCATGAAGCGCACTACCGCTATACAAAGAGAGGTGGGATGATAAATGATTCTGTGAAGAGCATTGAAAGAAAATATGTCTGCAATGAAATGCATGGGCGGATAAAAAAACCGGACATGGAAGAAGTCACATTTTTATTCGCTCACAACGGTCAATGTTATTCGCTCAATTGCACCACAACTATTCGCAGGTTCAGGAAATACAAACGGCTGTTTTACAAAATTGCTGCGTCTGTATCCTTCGGCTAAAGCAAAAGAACATCTTTCTGAAAATACACAGACCTTATTGTTATAGTGTGCTCAAAAATCAGTTTATGCTATCCACGGCTCCAGTGCATCCGCTATTTTCCGGTCGTTGCTCAGGCGTGGCACTTTGTTCTGTCCGCCTAGCTTGCCTATGGACTTCATGTACTCGATGAATGCATTCTTCTTCATGGGCCTTATCTTAAGTGTCCGCAGTATGCCGCCCGCAATAAGGTCTTCATAATAGATGTTCTTTCCTGCTAAATACTTATTCACCGCCATTGCAAAAGCATCCATATCAGCCGGTGGATTTTCAAACTCCACGAACCATTCATGATAAGGCAATCCCTCGCTCACCTGTATAGCCGGGGCTATAGTGAACTCTATGATGTGGGTATTGAATTCTTTCGAGGCATGCAGCAAAGCATACTCTACTTCTTCGCCTATTACGTGCTCGCCGAACGCAGAAATGAAATGCTTGATGCGCCCTGTTACTACCAGCCGGTATGGGTCTGTGCTCACAAACCGCACCGTATCTCCTATACTGTACGACCACAGGCCTGCATTGGTGCTTACAATAAGCGCATAGTTCTCGCCCACCTTCACATCGCCCAGCGACAGCCTTGTTGGCTTTTCATTCGCTATCTCCCCTGCAGGAATGAACTCATAAAATATACCTGCATTGGTGTTCAGCAGCAGGCCGTTATTTTCCACCGTATCCTGGAATGCAAAAAAACCTTCCGATGCCGGAAACGTTTCTATCATATCCACATGGCAGCCCAGGCTGTCCAGTAGCTTTGCTTTGTATGGCTCAAAGTTCACGCCGCCATGCACTATTACCTGCAGCTCGGGAAACAGTTCCTTTATTTTTTTGCCCTCATTCCGCTGGCTCAGCCAGTCAAAGTACATCTGCATCCACGGTGGTATGCCGCTGATCAGTGTCATATTTTCACCCGCGGTTTCCTGCACTATCTTATCCAGCTTCACTTCCCAGTCTTCTATGCAGTTCGTCTCGTACGATGGCAGTTGGTTGCTCCTCAGGTAGCGGGGAATGAAATGGTTTACAATGCCGCTTAGCCTGCCGGTGGGTATGCCACCCACACGCTCCAGTTCGGGAGAGCCCGAAAGGAATATCATTCGCCCGTTTGCGAAACTTGCATTACCGCTTTCGGCCATATAGCAAAGCAGCGCATCACGCGCACCGTTGATGTGGTAATGTATCGACTCCTTACTGATCGGTATATATTTAACGCCGCTGGTAGTACCTGAAGTTTTCGCAAAGTAAATAGGCTTACCCTTCCACAGCACATTTAGTTCACCGCCTTTTATCTTGTCTATATAAGGTATAAACGCTTCGTAGTCGCGTATCGGAACCGCCTGCCTGTAGTCTTCATATGTCTTCACGTTCTGCAAACCATGCTCGTTGCCAAACGCAGTGCGGCTTCCGTATTTCAACAGGTATTGCAAAACCGCCTGCTGGTCGGCAACTGCCGTGGTCATACCCTTGCGCACCCTTGAGTGGATCATGGACGCATATGGCCTGGCGAGAAACGACTTGATGTTCATTCCCATTTTTTATTCAAATCCAAAGTTAATACTAATTGCATGCTTATCATTGTTGTTTATTTTTGGGCTGTTGTTGAATCTGAATTATGCGCTGACAATAATTTTTTCACGCTTATTGAGCGCTTAAAAAAACTTCCGGCGCTATTTCTTTTTTTATCACATCACCGGCAATGATACAGGCGCTCTATAGCGGCTCCTTGCGTATTTGCGCTGCTCTTGGTCAGAGATACTGCTGTGAGCATTAAATGATTATAGGTTTGCTATCTCGCTCAACAGGCAACACGGAGGAATAAAAAATTTTCAAATAATAGTGAATTTTTGTTGGTTGAAATAAAAAAGTGTATTACCTTTGCGAAAATATTTTAGGTACATCATGTTTGCAATCGTAACAATAGCAGGGCAACAATTCAAGGTTAAACAGAATGACGAATTGTTTGTGCATCGCCTTGAAGGCAATGCCGGTGACAAGGTTGAATTTTCAGAAATTCTTATGGTCAGCAATGGTGGCAACATCACTGTAGGAAATAATAGCAAAAAAGTTCAGGCTGAGATCATGGATCATTTGAAGGGTGATAAGGTTATCATCTTCAAAAAGAAACGCAGAAAAGGATACCAGAAGAAAAATGGTTTCCGCGAAAGCCTGACCAGGATAAAAATTAATGCGATTGCTTAACTTTGAAATATAAGTAGTAATTTTAGCAAGTAATAATTAGTAATAGAATTAACAGCAAACAATGGCACACAAAAAAGGTGAAGGCAGCGTAAGGAACGGCCGGGACTCACACAGTAAAAGATTAGGTGTAAAAATATTTGGTGGTCAACCAGCCATCAATGGTAATATTATAGTTCGTCAGCGCGGCACCGTATACCATCCGGGTGATAATGTAGGTTTGGGTAAAGACTTTACCATCTTTGCACTCACAGACGGTATAGTTGAGTTTCGCAAAACACGTACCAAAACATTGATTTCAGTAAAAGCAGTCAATACAGCAATCGCCGAGGCCTAACCCCCACGGCGATTTTGCCATATTAAAGGTTTTTGTTTAACCCTTAAATTCACAGTTATGGCAACAGCAAAGAAGGCAGCTCC
>CANJQU010000096.1 GCA_947476485.1 Chitinophagaceae bacterium | reverse complement strand
TGTTCCTACGGTAAGGCCTCTTACCACGCCCGATGTATTCACTGTTCCAACAGCCATGGTGGTAGAGCTCCATGCACCACCACTAACAGCATCGCTGAAGGAAGTAGTAGCGCCTGTGCACACCGTACCTGAACCGGAGAGTGTACCTGCATTCGGAGACGCATTCACGGTTGCAATGGTCATTACCAGGCAACCTGCACTGGAAAAATAATAGATATTAGCAGTACCTGCGCCTACACCTGTAAGTAAACCGTCGCCGGAACCCACAGTTGCAACCGCACCATTGCTGCTCAACCAGCTGCCCCCACCGGTAGCATTAGTAAGCGTGACAGATGTTGTCGGACAAATTGCAGCATTGCCCATGATAGCGCCCGGTGAAGCCGTTACCGTTACGGTAGCGGTAGTAATACATGTATTGGGTCCTGTATAACTAACAACCGCTGTACCTGCCGAAACGCCATATACGCGGCCCGACGGACTGATCGTTGCAACACCTACAGGACTGATCGTCCATGCACCACCTGTTGTTGCATCAGATAAGTAGCTTATGCCTGTTGTGCATACGCCCAGAGTTCCAAGTATTGAAGTCGGCAATGGATTTACCATTACAGGATATGTTTTATAACATCCGGTAGCCAGCGAATAGGTAACCGTGTTGGCGCCATTCGTTAAACCTGTAACAGTCGTGCTGGTCGTACCGGTAGTAACAGAAACACCTGCTGTGCTTGTCCAGGTACCACCCGCTGTAAAATCATTCAGTGTTATTGATGAGCCGTTACATACCGAGCCAGGTCCGCCTATAGGCGATGGATTTGGATTAACGGTTACAACAGTAACCACCGGAACACCGGCAACAGTATAATAGATAGTAGCCGTACCTGCCGCAACACCAGTAACAACACCTGATGTGCCAACAGTAGCTATTCCTGTATTTCCACTCATCCATACACCTGCTGGTGTAGCATCAGTCAACGCAGTTGTCATACCAACACAAACACTCATTGTGCCTGTGATAGGAGAAACCGAAGATGCAGTAACCGTAACCACCTTAGTTGCTGCAATAACACCGCAGCCATTGGTCACGGTATAGCTGATCGTCACCGTACCCGCTGTAACGCCTGTTACAAGGCCAGTACCGGAAACCGTAGCATTTGCATTTTCTGCAGACCATACACCGCCCATTGTCAGGTCAGTGAGCATAGTGGTAAGTCCTGCAACAACCGTTGCAGTACCATTTACAGTACCCGCAGTGAATGCATTAACCGTAACTACTGCAAAAGTGCTTGCACTGCCGCAGCTATTGGTAACTGTATAATAGATCATTGTTGTACCTGCTGTCAAACCAGCCACCACGCCGGTAGAAGCATCTATAGAACCTACCGTTGGTGTACTGCTGAGCCATGAACCGCCGGAAGTAGCATCTGTAAGAGATAACGTAGAACCTGCACATACAGGAGCATTTCCGGTTATCGTGCCTGCACTCGCGGCAAGACCTACGGTTACTACCGCTGTCGCTGCAGCCGAACCGCATACATTCGTTACTGTATAAGATATAGTAGTTGTTCCTACGGTAAGGCCTCTTACCACGCCCGATGTATTCACTGTTCCAACAGCCATGGTGGTAGAGCTCCATGCACCACCACTAACAGCATCGCTGAAGGAAGTAGTAGCGCCTGTGCACACCGTACCCGAACCGGAGAGTGTACCTGCATTCGGAGACGCATTCACGGTTGCAATGGTCATTACCGAACAACCTGCGCCGGTAGAATAATAGATATTAGCAGTACCTGCGCTTACGCCTGTAAGTAAACCGTCGCCGGAGCCTACAGTCGCTACAGAAGGATTGCTGCTCAGCCAGGTGCCGCCACCGGTAGCATCAGTAAGTGTCAGAGAAGCTGTCGGACAAACTGCAGCATTACCCATGATAGCGCCTGGTGAAGCTGTCACAGTTACAGTAGCAGTGATAACACAGGTATTAGGACCTGTATAGCTAACAACCGCTGTTCCTGCAGAAACACCATATACACGGCCCGATGGGCTGATTGTAGCAACACCTACCGGGCTGATTGTCCACGCGCCACCTGTAGTAGCATCTGATAAGAAACTAATGCCGGTAGTACAAACACCCAGTGTACCCAGGATAGCAGTTGGTAAAGCATTTACCATAACGTCGTATGTCTTATAACATCCGGTAGCCAGGGAATAGGTAACGGTATTTGCACCATTAGTTAATCCGGTAACGGTAGTTGCAGTGCCGCCTGTTGTTACAGATACACCTGCTGTGCTCGTCCATGTTCCACCTGTAGTGAAATCATTCAATGTTATTGTTGAGCCATTACATACCGCAGTAGGACCGCCTATACCCGATGGAACCGGGTTAACAGTAACCACTACAACTACTGGTATACCTCCTACTGTATAATATATAGTAGCAGTACCCGCTGCCACACCGGTAACAACACCTGATGTACCAACTGTGGCCACGAGGTTATTGCCGGTAGTCCAGGTGCCACCGGCGGTAGCATCTGTTAAAGCTGTTGTCATACCGGCACATACCGTTAGTGTACCGGTGATCGGGCTGATACCCGATGGTGTAACCGTAACCACCTTGGTAGCAGCTATTGTTCCACAGCCATTGGTTATCGTATAACTGATGGTAACGGTACCTGCCGTAACGCCGGTTACCATGCCTGCAGAAACTGTTGCATTCGAATTGTCAGCCCACCATACGCCGCCCATCACAGCATCTGTGAGCGTAATGCTCAGCCCTGCTGTTACTGATGATGGCCCACCGATCGTGCCGGCAGTAAACGCATTAACAGTAATAACTTTAGTAGCGCTTGCGCTGCCGCAGCCATTTGTTACGGTATAGTAGATCATTGTCGTACCCGCAGATATCCCGGTTACATAACCGAAAGTCGCATCAACAGTACCTACTGCCGGAGTGCTGCTAAGCCATGAGCCACCGGTCACGGCATCAGAAAGTGATATAGAAGAACCCGCACATAAAGTACCTGCGCCAAGTATTGTTCCTGCACTTGGGGAAAGGCTCACCGTTACCACCGCAGTTGCCGCAGCCGAACCACACACATTTGTAACAGTATAAGATATAGTAGTAGTACCAACTGAAATTCCCTTCACCACACCAGAAGTATTAACAGTCCCAACCGCCATACTGGTGGAACTCCACACACCTCCGCTGATCGCATCACTGAATGAAGTTGTGGCGCCAGTGCACACAGTGCCTGAACCCGAAAGCGAACCGGCATTCGGAGCAGCGTTTACGGTAGCGACCACCATCACACCGCAACCCGCGCCAGTAGCATAATATATATTTGCATTACCTCCGCTTACACCTGTCAATAAACCATCAGTCGAACCTACAGTTGCTACAGCAGGATTACTGCTCAGCCAGGTACCACCACCGGTTGCATTGCTTAATGTTATTGAAGCCGTAGGGCAAACCGCCGCATTTCCGGTAATTGCGACAGGCATAGTATTTACTGTAACGGTAGCATTAACGGCACACGTATTAGACCCCGTAAAAGTTACAATTGCCGTTCCGGCAGAAACACCATACACACGGCCCGATGGGCTGATCGTTGCTGTACCTACAGGGTTTATAGCCCATGTACCACTACCCGTAGGATCCGACAAAAAGCTTACGCCGCCTGTGCACACACCCAGGTTTCCCATAATAGCAGCAGGAAGAGCAAGTACTGTAATAGGATATGTTTTGTAACATCCCGTGGCAAGTGAATAAGTAATAACAGTTGCTCCGGCTGATGTGCCGGTAACAGTCGTTGTGGTACCCGCCGTAAGCGATACCCCACCTGAACTGCTCCAGGTTCCTCCGGGAGTGAAATCACTCAATGTAATTGAAGATCCGTTGCACACAGACTCAGCGCCTCCTATACTCGATGGAACGGGGTTCACCGTTACGTCTGTAGTGGTCGGCACACCTGCGATCGTGTAAGAGATCGTAGCAGTACCCGCAGCCACACCTGTAACAACACCCGAGGAGCCGATAACAGTTGCAACAAGAACGTTACTACTGCTCCATACACCACCCGGAGAGCCATCGCTCAGCGATGTAGTACTGCCTGCACAGACCGTGAGCGTACCGGAGATCGCATAAGAACGACCGCTGGCAAGCATCAGCAGTGTCAAAAGCAAACTGCTGATTAGTAACTTACCGCACCGGAAGTTCTCGGAATAGGCGGTAGTATTCCATTTTTTTGTAAAGGATGACATACATGACGTTTTTGGAGATGAGGAATAAACTTCTCTAAAGAACCATATAAATAAATAATAAACCTAATTTTTCAAATGTTATTTTTGTTATCGCGGAGTTATGACCAGATTGAACTGCAAACAAGTTTTAATATGAAGCTTTTTAAACAAAACAGATGGGAGGAAAAAACGCCCGTGGGCGTCTGAAAAGACGGAGCAAGTATAAATATCTTCCGCCGCTGATCAGGATTTGCCTACGACCGGGATAACGCCGGTCTTCCGATTGGCGAATGGAATACGAAACATATATGCCACAGTATCAAATCCTGATATAACATATGCGAAATCATAAAACCTCAATTTTTTCTTCTTCCAAAATCATCCCGTTTTAACTGCTGATGCTATCTTTTTCTTCATGAGTATTCACTCACTTATCTTTTTTTCTTGGGCGATTTTTTATTTGCAGCTGGGGCGGGATTGGTTAGTCTTTGTTTTACGGGTTGACCATTGCCAACGGGTTGTGCTGCGTCATGGCCGAGGCCTGCGAGAATGGGCGCTATATCGAATATCTCTTCTTCGTTGGCATAGGGGAATTCTTTTTCGAAGCCCATGGTGTTGTACATGCTGAGTATTGCGTTTCTTAACTCAGGCTGCTGGGTGGGCGGATTGGCGACGATGTTGGTATGCATATCGTAGCCGAACTGGGATGGCACATTTGCGATCCAGCAGACTACGGATGGCAGGCCCAGGGCTGCTGCTATGTGCTGGCCGCAGCTATCTATGAGCAACCGCTTCTGGCTCATGGCGATCAGCACACAGAGCGCACGGAATTCCACTTCTACCGGCACAACATGCTGTAGGATATGCTGATCGCGGCGGCATATCTGCACTACGGTGTGGGTAGCCGCGTAGGCGTTCACTACATTTTGCGCTACATTGTAGGGCAGGTCACGGGGCCAGGAGTATTTATCCGTTTGGTTTGGCGTGCCGCCAAACGGCTGGATAAGGAAAATGGGCTTAGGAAAGCGAAACAGTGTGGAGAAAGATGTTTTCTCCTTGTGGTTAAGGTATATCTCGGGCAGCTCGCCATTATACTTTATACCGTTCATTTCGCACCATACCTTTATGAGATGCCCCTCCCGGCGTATAAAAGCATTGGAGAGATACGGATCGAGCATAAAAAATTGAGTATCGGGCTGGTCCATGTAGTGCTCGCGATAAAAGTAGGCGAGTTCGTGCTCCATCACCGTTTTATATACCCACGGGTTACCAATGAACACATCGGGATAACCGGTGATGACGATTATTTTGCAGCCGGGATATTGTGTTTGTATGGCTTTGCACACAGCGGTTGCCATTACACTTTTTCCGATGCCGCCTATGACCTGAAGGACTATTTTCATTTTTGGAATTGGGGATTAGTAATTAGGAATTGGGATTGTTTCTTGTTTCGTGAGTCAACCGCCCCGGTTTGAAAACAGGAGGGGAGATGTTGCGCAACCATGTTACGCAGACACTTATTTTCGGTTATTTTATTGGATGCTGGTAGTTCGGGCTATGTTCGCTAAGAAAGGTTATGAATTTGTTGCTTTCTCATCAGCAGGAAAATTATATAGAGACGCGCCAATAAAATCGTCAATGGGATTAGGTGATAAAGTAAAGGTTCTTGCGCTTATCATTTGCTCCATCATCAGGTCGAGGGTTTGCTGAAGCTTGTCTACTTTTTGGGCTAGCTCGGCTATTTGTTGTTCCATAAGGGTCTTAATCGTGTTTATTGTTTAATAATTTTACTTGTCATCCTGAGCCCCGTCGAAGGATCGGCCACTTCAAGCATATACACACCCGCCGGCAGCTCTTTTACGTTAACTGTATTGTTGCCTTGCAGCAGCTCTCCCTGCAGTAACAA
This sequence comes from Chitinophagaceae bacterium, assembly GCA_947476485.1. Classification (GTDB taxonomy): domain Bacteria; phylum Bacteroidota; class Bacteroidia; order Chitinophagales; family Chitinophagaceae; genus Nemorincola. Next base: position 11,218 of record CANJQU010000096.1, on the reverse strand, counting down.
AGACCCGACTACACTAAGTATTTTATATCCTGATTGTGCGCTTACATCATCTACAGAGAGAAAATCTTTTACCGGATTCGGATAGATACGCAACACCTCCCTCTCCTTCGGAGCGGGCTGGGGAGAGGTCCCCAAACTCGCATCACTCACCACCCAGCTTGTGGACATAGTACTATCATAACAACCTTCACCCGGCAATACCGTGGCGGTGATATGATCTGTGCCGGGGGGCTTGGTGTAGGTGGTGGTGGGCACAGAGGTGGTGCTGAAAAGCACTGCATTGTTATACCAGTTTAGCGTATAGCCGGTGCCCGCGCCTGCGACGGTAGCATTGACTGTGACTGTGCTGCCCACGGAGGCTGCCGCAGGAGCTGTGACCGAGATTGTAGGCGTAGTGACCGGCAGCACAGACATAATGATGCTATTGCTGCTGGCAATAGCGCTGGTGCAGGGGCTGGTGGCAGTGGCTATGCAGCGCACGCTGTCTGCATCTGCGGGAGCATAAGTGTATGTGCTGGTTGTAGCACCTGCTACCGGGCTGCCGTTTACGTACCATTGGTAGGTTACTACACCACTGCTTGCGGTGGCTGCGGCGGTATAGGTAGCCGGTGTGCCGGCACAGGCTGTAGCTATTAGCGTAGAGATGGCATTAGTGAGGCTGATGGTGGTGGAAGAAAAAGTGATCTTCCGAATACGTCCATTTTCTTCATCTGCAACATATACATTACCGCAGGCGTCAACTGCAATACCATCGGGATAATAAAACGTTGCGGCAGTTGCGGGGCCGCCATCGCCGCTAAAGCCAGATACCCCGGTTCCTGCAACAGTATGTATAATTCCTGCATTATCTATCATACGCACTCGTTCATTGCCGTAATCCGCAATAAATAAATTGTCTGATGCATCAAAAGCTATCCCATATTCCTTGAACTGTGCCGCAGTGGCGGGTATGTTGTCACCGCTATACAAATAGATACCCGTACCTGCAAACGTTGTTATAATACCAGTGCTCATATCAATTTTACGTATTCTTACGCCACCATGGTCTCCAAAATACAAATTACCCAAATGGTCGAAACCCATGCCCAAAGTAGTAACCATTTGCGCGGCTGTAGCCGGGCCACCGTCGCCACTAAATCCTCCGATTCCTGTGCCAGCAATAGTGGAAATGATTCCTGCGGTGTCTATTTTGCGTATTCTTGCACTATCCTCAATATAGATATTGCCATATTTATCTACACAAACATCTGATGGATAAAGCGTAGCATTTGTAGCGGGGCCACCATCCCCTGTATGTGTAGGGATGCCATTACCGGCAATTGTATGTATAATGCCTGTCGCCACATCGACCTTCCGTACTCTATAATGAATATAGTCAGATAGATAAATATTACCGACACTGTCCACATCAAAAAAGGAAGCTGTTATTTGTGCCGCTGTTGCAGGTCCTCCGTCTCCGCTATAGCCACCAATCCCTGTTCCGGCTACTGTACTAATGATTCCGGCTATATTTATTTTTCTCACTCTTAACGCTGTATTCAAAAAATAATAATTGCCTGCACCATCAAAAGCCCCACAAGCAGGTAAATTAACGTGGGCGGCGGTTGCAGGTCCACCATCGCCCAATGAAGACCCTCCGCCGGCGATGCTATTTATTATTTGAGCATTTAGATAAGTATTGCCAAACGATAAAACCAATAAGCTAATTAATAAGCTATATTTTTTCATGGCTTATTAATTTTATACAACGTACACTACTTTATTACCTAAAGCATCAGGATAGTACCATAACATACCTGGAGGTCCTAATGGAGCTGTGGGACCAGCACCCCCAATAGGTATGTTAGCCGCGACAAGATTGTCGACCCAAAAAGCACTTGGAAGTCCCGGACCCATCGTTGCCGGATCTTGGGTAGCCACTAAAGTATTTCCAAAAACAGCGGTATTAGGGTAGCCGCCATCGCTGTTATTGAGACCACCGAGTACTACAGAGCAAGAGCCGGAGACGGTATTCCCGTTACCACCAAATATGCCGGAGTGGTTAGTGCCTGCGGCTACAGTGTTTCCTTGCCCACCGCCTATTAAGCCATAAGAAGTAGCAGTACCTGTGTCATCAATGACGTTGGTGTCACCACCACCAATGACGTTGGCCCTGGCACCGGAACCACCCACACTACCAATTCTGTTTGCGTTACCACTACCGATAAAGTTGTACTCATTCGTGTGTATCCTGTTTGTAAGACCACCGCCGATCACATTGTAACTGGTAGGTATGCCGGTCGCTCCAATTAAATTTGTTGAGCCGCCACCAACAAAATTGTGTTTATAAAAAACGTCATTGAACTCCCCGCCTGCAATAGTATTATTATTACCTTCAGAGATCGTATTGTCGTTTCCACCTCCTATAAAACTATTGCCTGTACCCGCATTTATGATGTTGGTATTGCCACCGCCAATGAAACTTCCACTACTTGCAACACAATGGGCGGTGCCGCCAAAAATAGATGCATAGTTAGTACCCGCTGCAATATTGTTGCCCAAGCCGCCGCCTATCAAGCCATAAGAAGTTGCTGCGCCTGTATCATTGATGATATTGTTTGCCCCACCACCAATACCGCTATATGTTGCACCTGCAAAACCCGGGCCACCAAGTCCAACTCTGTTATTTCTCCCTCCGCTAATAAAGCCACAATCAGAGGATGCAAAAATCCTGTTGCATGTACCACCCCCTATAAATGAATCCTTACTTGAGATGATATGACTACTACCACTACCTATAAAGCTGCCTTGTGCCGCCGCATTTATTACATTAGTATCGCCATTTCCAATAAAAGAGAACTGACCATTTGCTGTGTTCTGCGACCCTCCCACAACAGTTGAATATAAATCACCCGCTATATTGCATCTGCCTCCAACGATTATTGATCTTGATCCCCTCGCATTATGCTCAACGCCTCCTCCAATGAAGGCCATATCAGCAGTCTGAACACCATTATCGGTAATTGTATTGTTCCACCCACCCGCAATCACTGAGCAATTTACGAGACCCATTGAGCTAATAATTTTATTGGTATCGCCTCCACCCAGAAAGCTGCCATTGCCAGCCACAATATTGCGATGGCCTCCGAAAATACCGGAATAGGTTATTGCTGCTGTAGTATCATCAAAGCAATTTTGAAAACCTCCACCAATACCACTGTAACTGACTCCTAAACCCGTACCAATAGCCGCACTTATACCTACATAATTTCTTTGCCCGCCACTCACAAAGCTACAGTCTGAAAGCGGGTTTATGAGGTTTTGAACGCCGCCGGAAATAACTGACGCTATGCTGAAAATATGGTTTTGAGACCCGCCGCCAATAAATGAAAAGTCGGCCGTTACCCCGGCAACGCCGCTATCAGTAACACAATTAAAACTACCACCGGCAATTGCCGACCCTTGCACCGGGCCTATGCCATTCGTACTGCATATTTGGTTGGCATCACCACCGCCAACAAATAAATTGTTGCCATTGATCAAATGATTGGCGCCTCCAAAAATACCGGAGAATAAAGAAGTATAAGCAGTATCATCAATTGTATTATTTTGCCCGCCGCCTATGCCGCTGAATGTAGCGCCCAAGCCTGCACCACCAGCCGCGCCCACATTGTTGCCCTGCCCACCGCTGATAAAACTGCAATCTGAAAGAGCGTTTATCGTATTGGTATTGCCACCAAGTATAGATGAGGTGCCGCTAAATATGTTGTTGGTAAAACCACCGCCGATAAAGGAGTAGTCGTATAGATTCGCAGGCGTAGCGCCAACGGTTAGGCCAATATTGTTCAGCTCGCCACCAACGATTGAAGAACAATTCGGATGATTTGGATTTCCTATTATCGTATTACTATCGCCTCCGCCAATGAACGTGGCAACTCCGGTTGTGCTGTTGCTTACCCCTCCGGAAATAGCTGCATAATCGGAGGTAGCCCGGTTACTCTGCCCTCCGCCAATTGCAGCACACGTATTTGCAATGTTACTATCTCCTCCGCCTATGAAAGAGTTATCACCATTTGCCCGGTTATTGAAACCGCTGAAAACGGAGGCGTAGTTAGTGCCCGCAAAGACACAGTTGTCCTGGCCACCACCTATTACTCCATAAGATGTTGCGGCGCTGGTGTCATCAATAATATTACCGTGTCCGCCTCCTATACTGCTCCAGGTAGCGCCTGCGGCAGTTAGCGCACCTAAGCCTATGTTGTTGCCTTGCCCACCGCTTATAAAGCTGCAATGAGAGAGACAATTAACAATATTTGAAGTGCCTCCTCCAATAAAAGAACTGCCGGCACATACCCTGTTCTCACATCCCCCTGTGATGGAGGAGAGAGAGGCACCAATGATATTGCCCACCCCGCCGCCTGTAAACGAATAGGCGGGTTGAGTTGTTGCGTTCAGAATTTGATTGTTGAACCCGCCAACAATAACACTATAGTCTGCGCCAACATCCAATTTGTTGCCCAAGCCCCCGCCGATAATGCCAAAAGATGTACCTGTGAGGTTATCGGTGTCTATACAATTCTGGTAGCCTCCAAAAATGGCACTGTTATTAGCGTGGCAAACTGTTCCGCTTACCGGCGTACCGCCTATGGAATTAAAGTTGCCGTTAATAATAGTGTTGTATATGCCGCCTGTAGCCGCAAATGTATTGATGTGATTAGTATCACCCATCAATATTGTGCTGTAATTTCCGCAGATATTATTTGTGGGCGAGACTTGCGGCCGGCCACCCAGTATTTGAGAATACAATCCTGCAATGGTGCCAACATCGTTTCCAGGGTTAGCCTGGTCAAAGTATACGGCCTGGCAAGAACCCCCAACACCTGATGGGTCACAAAAGACAAAAGAACCTGGCATAGTTAAAAATATTTTTTAAGGTAAGAAATATTTAAGCGATAAAGGTTTGCAACTTATTATTACCAAATTTAAAATAAATATTTCGACAATTTATTATATTGCAAAAAAAAACATTCATCGGGTTGATCATGATACACTTACAGTAAAATAGCAATATAATACTCCGCTGGGACAGACTCTACCTACGCCCGGGATAACGCCGGTCTTCCGATTGGCGAATGGAATACGACACATATATGCCACACAATATCAATCACTTACTTCAAAAGAAATTTACATCATATCACGCCTGAAGCACATGATATACCGTATACGCGATATCATAAAACTTCAATTTTCTCTCTTCATTTTTCTGTACGACCTTTGACCTAAAAAAGGAAAATTGGCCCAATTCGTGATAAGACTTAGCGACGCTGCCTGCCGGCAGCAGGTTCGCGGTCAAACGAAAAAACAGTGTTATCTGACTATAGTGAACAAGGACGATCAGTTAGCCGGCAACCACGAACTCGGCTGAGACAAAATGGGGTACAATGGGGCATAAATGTGGCATATGATGAGACATCGGTCACACCTCGCAAGGATCAGACAAATCAAAAAAATCATGTTTCGGCAAAGACGTAGGCTGGGACATTTTGGGGCACAGAGCCTGTAGCTCGCTTGCCGAAGTGGGGGTATAAATGGGAAATGTGAAATATTTTTAATAACACTTCGGAAACCCAATACAGAAAAGGCATTACAGGATTCAACAAACAAACCGGATGCCCCATATAGCCACTGAAAAAATATAAACCGGTGGGGCATTTCACTAATAATTTTGACAACGATCCTTTGCCACGCCTCTGTAATTGATTATTTTTTTTCTTGTGCACTTTGCATGAAAACCCTGCGCTTTCCGAAAATTCTGATTTACTTTGCAAAAATTATTTATTTTTTCAAACCAAGCGTATGCAACAAGTAAAAACAGGCGATAAAGTCAATGTACATTATCACGGAAAACTAACAGACGGCACTACTTTCGACAGCAGCGAAGGCCGCGCACCACTCTCCTTTACCGCAGGCGCTGGCCAGGTTATCGTGGGATTTGACAATGCCGTGATCGGTATGAATATTGGCGACAAGAAAACGGTCAATATCCCGGTTGCCGAGGCTTACGGAGACCGCGACAATACCATGGTTATTGAGCTTCCGCTCACAGACTTTCCGCCAGACCAGACACCTGAAGTTGGTATGGAACTGCAGATGAGCAACAACCAGGGCAACCTGTTCAATGTGGTGATCACAGAAGTTCGCGAAAATACGCTTGTGCTCGACGCCAATCACCCGCTGGCAGGCATGGACCTCGTTTTTGATATAGAGTTAGTATCTATCGGATAAGCACCAATTCCGAAGGTCTCAATAATTGAAAATGGCGCCGGTTGGCGCCATTTTCAATCTTAAGTCTCATACAAGGTTTCACTACCTTCAACCGGGCAGGTATTATTCTTTTACTAACTGCCCCACTGCCTTCCTGTTGCCGTCAGCACTAAACACCTGTAACACATACACGCCACTAGCCAGCGACTGAATATCAAAAGTCTGTGAGCCGTCTGTCGTTACATCCCAGGCTGTGCCTATCTGGCGCCCGGCAAGGTCATACACACAAACTTTATCTGTCTTTGTTAACCCGCTCAGGCTTATCTGTGAAGAAGACGGATTAGGGTGCATTTCCAGGTTGTTACGGGTGAATTCGCTGCTTACGCTCAGCGCATCGTAGTATGCCTCGCGTATACGCTGGTTGTTGGCATCAGCTATATATATATTACCCGAGATATCGGTTGCTACAGAGAATGGAGTAAGGAGCTGAGCGCCAAGGGCATTACCAAGGTCACCGCCAAATCCGGCTGCTCCATTGCCAACAACAGTCCTGATAACACCAAACTTGTTCACACTGCGAATCACATTATTGTGCGCATCAGCAATGATCACGTTACCAAATGTATCAACAGCAAGGCCTGCAGGGAAATTCAAGGTGGCCGTTATCGCGGCACTATTGTCGCCTGCATAACCAAAAGCGCCCGCAGTACCGGCAAACGCATTTATATCTCCGTTACTGTCCACTACGCGCACAACATTGTTTTTATAGTCTGAAATATAAAGGTTACCATAATGATCAACTGCAACCGCATATGGAGAGTCCAGCAGCGCAGCCGTAGCCGGGCCGCCATCGCCACCGTAGCCGGCAGTGCCGCTACCGGCAACCGTTGTTATAGTGCCGGAGGCGCTGATCTTGCGTATTACGTTATTGGGAGCATCTGCTACAAATATGTTGCCGAAAGAGTCAACAGTAAGGCCGCGGGGAGCGCTGAAGCTCGCACTGCGCGCAGGACCGTTATCACCTGTGTAGCCATGGGTACCATTACCAGCAATCGTTGTAATAATGCCGAGCGTATTCACTTTCCGTATCACCGAATAAACACCATCAGCAATGTACATATTACCATGCTTGTCAAATGCTACACCCTGTGGATCAACTTCCGCCGATGTTGCAAGACTGCTATCGCCTGTATAGCCGCCTACCCCGGTACCCGCAACGGTTGTTATGACACCGGTTGACTTGGCTATTTTACGAACACGAAGATTGAAATAGTCTACGAAATACACATTCCCAGCAGGATCGAGCGCTACACTTACCGGGCCGTGAAGGTTGGCGCCGGTGGCAGCCATACCGTCTCCGCTATACCCTTCTATACCGTTACCCGCAATAGTCTTAATTTTCATCAATTGCCCGCTGGCAGGCAATGACAACAATAAAATACCTGAAATCAATAGAGCAAACGTACACTTCATAAAGAATATTTGCCCAAATATAACATTATTAAGTTAAAAGTTAAAAGCCCCTGCGAAAGCAAATTACAAAATGAAGTACATGGTACAACTTTAGCGTTACGTTCCGGAGCCACTAGTATACCGAACAACGCAGCACTACAGGCTTTGCTGCACTTTCTTCGGGAGCTTGGCGCGGATCAGTTCATACGACTGGCCTATATAATGCTTCCATTCCTTAGGCTTCAGTTTATTGAATTCCTGAACGGTCACCCATTTATTACGGGCCATATAGTGTGCTGGCTCGATGCCATCCCGTTCCGTAATTTCATCAAATTCCTCCGGCGTAACCTTGAAGCTTGCCCCACCCCATTCACCTGTGACACAAAACATCTTAGCGCCCACAGAGAAGCATATATCGGCACCCCACTTAAGGTCCTCAGTGACACCGGGAAAGGAGAGGCATAATTCGCGCAGTTGATCAATGGTCATATTCAAAATAATGTTCAGAAAAAGTACCCGGCAAAATTAGTGTGTTGCAGCCATAAACAAATAAAGTTGGTAGATGCATTATGGCTTTAGTACACTTGCGACGGCAGGCGCCAGCCGCTCTGCCCATAGGGTATATCCTTTTGCGGAGGGATGCACGAAGTCGCCCAGGAAATAAGAAGCATCGGTTGCCCGCTCCCGCAGAATGCCGGATATATCTACAAAATGGCACTTATTCCCCTGCGTCATCTCCTTTATAATAGTGTTGTAAGCGGCCACCTCGGCAGATATCTTATCACGGTCCTTGCCGTTGGCAAACGGGGATGCACTCCAATCGGGCATAGCAAGAACAAATACACGCTCGGTATGTCCGTTAACAAAGGTTATGGCCTTGCTGAGCAATTCACTGAATTGCTGCCTGTAGATCGCATGGCCAAGCCCGCGGAACTGGTTATTAGCCCCTATCAGCAATGTCACAAAAGTAAAGGTATCCTGTAGGTTCTTTCTTCGTACCCCCTTACAAAGGTCATCAGATGTCCATCCGGCATGCGCTATAAAAACGGGCTCCCCTACATCGAGACCATGCGCGCGTAAATAAGTCACCACTTGCTTCGGATAGTTCTCATCATACATTAAGTGCGCCCCAACTGTATAGGAATCTCCCAGCGCGAGGTAAGACAGCTTATGTGGCATGGGCTTGAAATAATAATATGCGCCAACAGTGATAAAAAGCAAGGCTATGCACCAGAACAGAACAATATATCTGACACTTTGTGTAAACATACTTTTGCTATTTACCGCCTTTCAACGTTGCCGCCACAAGCGGCGCCAGCCTCTCCGCCCACACTGCATATTCCGCTGACGATGGATGCAGTCCATCCGACGCAAGGAAAGCAGGTGTAACGGCGTGCTCGCGGGTACTATCAGTTATATAAAGGTACTGGCACTTATGATCCAGGGCGACCGCCTTGCAGGCGGCATTGTATTCATCAATTTCCCTCGCAACCTGGCTTCTATCCTTACCTTCAGCAAACGGGGTAGCTCCCCAATCCGGGATCGACAATACTAATACACTACCTGCATTTCCATTCGCAAAAACGATCGCCTGATCCAGCAGTTGCTCAAACTCCTGGCGGTAGTTTTCGACGCTTCGCCCCCGGTATTGATTATTTACACCAATGAGCAGGGTAACAAACGAAAATGTTTCATGCAGATTATGTTCGCGGATAGCAGCAGCAAGTTCATCCGTTGTCCATCCGGTAGTGGCAACGATCACGGGATCAGCAATATCAAAGTGTTGCTTGCGCAGCAGTTGCACAGTTTGATTAGGAAAATTATCGTGAATAGGTACTTGCTCCCCTATTGTATAAGAATCACCTAATGCTAAATAAGAATACATATGTTTTGATTTTTCCCGATCAGTTGCATGGCTCCATGGAGAACAGGCAACATGTGAACCATGCAATATAACACAACATACAAAAAAGAGATAAGAACTTATGCGATGCATATATTTTCCGATTCTCTTATAACGTAAGGCTACTTCACATAAACAGTCTTAATGTTCACAAACTCATGTATTCCAAAACTGCCAAGCTCCCTGCCATAGCCGCTCTGCTTTGTACCACCAAACGGTAGGTGCGGATCAGAATGGACGAAATCATTCACAAAGCAACTACCTGCATTTAGCTCTTGTGCAGCAAGCTTTTCAGCTCTTGCCCTGTTCCTGGAAATGATACCACCGCCCAGGCCGTAAACAGTATCATTGGCAATTCGCATTGCGTCTTTTTCATCTTTCGCTTCTATGATCGCCGCCACAGGTCCGAACAATTCTTCGTCATATGCGGGCATGCCTTTCTTTACTTTCACCAATACAGTGGGTGGATAAAAAGCGCCAGGCATATCGGGAACGAAGCCACCACACAACACTTTGGCTCCCTTCTCCACACTTTTCAATACCTGCCCATGCAACTCGTCCCGGAGATCTACCCTCGCCATCGGACCTATCCGGTTCTTCTCATCCATAGGGTCGCCATAGGTAGCTTTCTTCATCTGTTCCGTATAGCGTGCCACGAATTCTTTATACACGGATTTCACAACCACAAACCGCTTTGCCGCAATGCAGCTTTGTCCGCTATTTACCAGCCGCCCACGTACGGCTATTTCTACAGCAATGTCGAGATCAGCATCTGCAAGTATTACATATGCATCGCTACCACCCAGCTCCAGTACTTGCTTCTTCAGGTTGCGACCAGCCGCTTCGGCCACTTTGCTGCCTGCAGCAGTACTGCCGGTGAGTGTAACAGCCGAGATACGCGGATCGTCGATCAGCTTTTCAACTCGCGAAGATGGGATCAGTAAGGTCTGTAGCAGACCCTTCGGAGCCCCTGCTTTCAATATCAGTTTCTCGATAGCGAGGGCACATCCGCTTACATTTGAAGCATGCTTCAGTATCATCACATTCCCTGCCATTACAGTTGGTGCCATAGTACGGAATACCTGCCAATAAGGGAAATTCCATGGCATTACCGCCAGCACTACGCCGAGCGGTTGATAAGAAACGTAGCTTTTGCTGGCATCGGTCTTTACAACCTGGTCCGCCAAAAACTTTGCACCATTGGCCGCGTAAAACTCCAATGTAGACGCACACTTTTCCACTTCATAATATCCCTGCGAGATAGGTTTACCCATTTCCTGGGTAGCCAGTCTCACCAATCTGTCTTTTTCCTTTCTTATTTCTTTTGCAATATTTTTGAGTACAGCCCCCCGTTTACTAAATGGCAGTTGCCGCCATTCCTCATAGGTCTTCCGGGATTGCTTCATCGCCTGTTCTACCTTCTTTTCATCGTGTATTTCGTAAGTGGCGATTTCCTTTCCCGTAGTTGGATTAACAGATGTGAGTTGCCCTGGCATAGCAATATAATTTACGGTAAAATTAATTAACCTTATCTGTACAAAACGTTTTTATAAATTTGCCATTCAGAAATTAACAAACCATACTCTCAATATTCAAAAAGCACCTTAATGGTAACAG
>CANJQU010000095.1 GCA_947476485.1 Chitinophagaceae bacterium | reverse complement strand
GGTTGAAGGCTTTTAATAATGCTGATACAACAACTTTGGAATCACTTTACGCAAAAAATGCCATTAACCACCAAATGCCAAATGAACCAATACACGGACAAGAAGCAATTGGCAAAATGTTCAGAAACGAATTCTCTGTAGCGCCCGAGATGCATTGTATTCCTGTTCAAATTATTGAAGAGGGGACGTGGGCTGTCTTAGAATGGACCGATCCAAAAGGATTTACCGGCTGTGGTTTTTTTGAGGTAAGTAACGGGCTTATTCAAACTCAACGTGGGTATTGGGATAGGATGACATTTAATAAACTATATAATATTCAGAGTAGTTAATTTAGTTTGTAGAACTTCGACAGTTGTCCAGTCATCCGCCTGCAAGTTTTTGCCACTTCGCGTCACTTGTTACTCATACTTCCCCGATCGTCCCCAAAAGTGAATCCAATGCATGCATGTCCTTTATAAAAAGGATCAAATGGTAGACCACTAAAATTGTACATTTATTGTTGATGGCTGAAACTAGCGTTAATACAAAACGGTACCTGGTAGTGTTGCTTCTGCTTTGTGCATTTTCTTTCATTGTTGCAAGTCAGCTTGTACCCATGCGTTGGGGATCAAATCGCCAGACAACAGCCATTGAATTGGGTCTTTTTATGATAGGCTCCACCGCATTTTTGTTCGTTGATTACCTATTTGGGAAAGAGAAAGTACGAGGCCGGGCGATAGATTCGGCTAATGTCCTTTATTTAGGGTGGGTGCTGATCATGGGCAACTGGTTTATGGTTTCATTCTTTAACATCCTTACCATTTCATGGATAAACTTAACTGTTTATACCGCTTACCTTTTCTATCTGTTAAAACTGATCTTCCGAAAATCATCCGGGTAAATGCCATGGCAATGTTCGAAAGAAACCGTCAGTGCCCATGTTTTATGACGGTGAACAAACTTTCACCTTTTCGCATTTGCCTGCTTTTTACTAATTTTAAAAAAGTAATTCACGATAAATTCAAAAACAACATAAACATCAGACGATCATGAAAAAAGTAACAGGAATTGGGGGGGTGTTCTTCAAATGTAAAGACCCGAATGCAGTTAACGAATGGTATAAAAAAAACCTTGGGTTCGAGACAACCCCATACGGAACAAGCTTTGAATGGCTGCAGGCTGACGACCCCACCAAAAAAGGCGTTACCCAATGGAATCCTTTTAAAGAATCGACCAAATATTTCGAGCCTTCAACAAAGGACTTTATGATCAACTACAGGGTAGATAACCTGGAAGCGCTTGTTGAGGAATTAAAAAAGGAAAACGTCACCATCGTAGACAAAATTGAAACGTATGATTATGGGAAGTTTGTTCATATCCTGGACCCTGAAGGAAATAAGATCCAGTTGTGGGAACCAGCCGGGGAGTAGTAAAACACAAGTAACATTTCTTGCGGAGCAACTGAACAAAGAGCGGTTGCTCCGTTTGTGTTTGATAACTTACGAGTGAGCGTACAGCCCTAAAAATCCTCCACAACCTCAAAGCTCATCTTCCTTTTCGTTTTGGGATGCACAAATGCAAGCAGAGCGGCATGCAGGTACAACCGCTTATCGGCAGTACCATACAGATCATCACCAACTATCGGGGCATTAAGACCAAGCTCATGGGCAGCATGCATGCGCAACTGGTGTGTCCGTCCGGTTAGCGGCCAGAAATGGACCTTGGTCGTTGCTTCCATCCTTTCTATTACCTTCCACCTCGTAATACTTTTTTTCCCGGTCTCAAAGCAAACGAGTTGCATTGGCCGGTTAAACGGGTCGGCTGTTAAAGGCAGTCTTATTTCTCCTTCTGATTGTTCAATCACTTTGGATAGCAATGCCGTGTATCGCTTACTCACTATACGATCCAGGAACTGCTTTTGAATGTCTTTATGTATCTCCTGGCTTTTAGCCACAACCAGTAGTCCTGATGTGCCCATATCCAGCCGGTGTACCATATAGGGCTCCGTATTCACCAATACAGTTCTAAGTCTGCTATACACCGAATCCCCGATATCTACACCCGGAACAGACCGCAATCCCGCGGGCTTATTCACTACAAGCAGGTCTTCATCTTCATACACGATTGCAAGCTCTACGCTTTCTTCCGCCGGCTGCAAAAATGGGTTCTCATCCATGGGCACCCCTTCCAGCATATGTGCCAGAATAGGCTTGCACTTGCCGGCACAGGCAGGGTAAAATTGTTTGTGTTTCCTGATCTCTGATCTTGGCGTTGCGCCCCACCAGAACTCGGCCATAGCAAGGGGCTTGTATCCGTTTGCAAATGCAAACTGCAATAGCTTGGGTGTTGCACACTCGCCCGCACCCGCTGGCGGCCTGCCAAAAGCTGTGGGTTCAAAAATATCGTGTAAACTTTTGCTTTTACCGGCCTTGTTCAGGAACGCATATTGCTCAAACAGTTGCCCCTGCAAGACGCCGGACCTTGACTTGCGTTCATCTTTCAGCGCCTCTATGCGGTCGCTATATGCTGCCACTTTTGCCCGTGTCTCTTCCAGGCACTGTTTCCAGTCATCCGTAAGCACCCTGAGCTCCCACTGATCGTGGTTACTCTGCTTCACCAGTTCTGCTTCAAACAGTGCATACTCCTGCTCGTTTAGCCTGTTCTTATTCTCTTCGCGGAGTTCTCTCCTGGCCTCTTTATTTCTCTTTAGCTGCTTTTTGAGATCAGCTATTTCCTGCACCGACTGGGCAGAAAGTTCTTCAAATACCCGTTTCAGATCATTGTAGCGCTTGTCACTCAATATATCCTCGATCTGCTTGTTGACACCGTCAATCACCTCCTGCTCTTTCAGAAAAAAACTATTTTCGGTAAGCATGTCAAAGACCGGGGGAACAAATTTCGGATGATCGTTTGAGTCGGCGAGCTTGCCCGAGAATGCAGACAGGTAACCAATCTTCCCTTTGGTGTCCGCTACAACCAACACACCAAACATTTTCCCGATTGCACCCTTCTCTGTACCTGAAACAAGCCCGAAATTGTGATCGAGGCCTGTTAATGTTTCCAGGTAATGCTGCAGTTCGGCAGCCGCTATTTTAGTGAGCGGATGAGGCTCATAATAAAAAGGGAAAGTAAACCGCTCTGGCAGGCCTGTCTCATTTATTACACTATCCCGGAAATAGGATATCCTGGTTTGATCACTGCAGCCCAATTATTTTTGTATTATTTGATCTGCAAAAATAACGCATCCTGTTTAAAGATGCCGGACATTAAAAATAGCGCACTGAGTACAATGCGCTATTTTTAACATGAATAGGACTAGACTTACGCTACTTTGCAGTCATACGTCTGCTTGCGCTTTTTGGTAGTGCCTCGCCATAACTGTAAAAGCCGTTCTCATCCCTGAGAATGACCCCAGGCTGCGTACAGATAGTTGCATTATTTTCATCATTTCTCTTACAGGAGCTTATTTTTTCCTTGCCATGCACCACTACCGTGCGTACCTTAAAATGTACAACCTCGCCCGGCATGGGACCTGTAGGGCCATAAAGAGTCGTTTCTCCTGTTTGGACTTGCTGATCCGCATCAGTAGTATAATAGCAACTGACGGACCTTCTGTCAGGTAATATCGAACATACCTGGAATGGAAGCATCTGGCACGCAATGGTTGTTGTAGTCGTCTGTACCGTTGTTTTATGTTTAGCCGCCGTGCTGTGTTTGCGAGCGGCTGGCTGGCACGTAGTCTGTGCATCCATACTTGTATACGTAAGCGCTGTTACTACAAGCGCGATCAATATTTGTTTCATATCTATTGTTTTTTTGTTTAGAGATTTCATGCAATTACTTTGCTATTGTCTTGACCACTTTCTTATGATGCAAACAGCAATCATAATGGCCATCCTTTTCAACGCACACCTGGTACGTATCTGTAGTAGTACTACTACCCGGATGCCGGTGATTGTGGGCTACTTTATTGGTTTTCGCCGTTCTTTCAATTTTAGCGCATTTACAGGTTTGTTTTGGGCCAGAACTCTTCGTCTGCGCTTCTGCACCGGAAAATGATATTCCTGCCAGTGCAAGCGCGATCATTATTTTCTTCATAAGTAATTGTATTTTATTGCTTTGGACATTTATCAAGCAGTAGGGTGTAAAAACCATGCCCCGAAAATAAAGGGAGCTATAGATAGATGGCCACGACTGGGTATCCGCTACGTAACTGCGATGAACAACAAGGCTTTCACATTTTTATTTTATTTTTGGTAGGCATTGCTTGCGCCGTGCAACTCTCGCTTTATTTCACTTGCCGAAATTGTAAATTCCCAAAACCCAGGGCGATAAATGATATGAAACATACCGTCATTTTATTAGTCTTATTAACAGCCATTGCATCTTGCGATAAGGTTTGCCGACACCCAACTGTAAATCGATTGGTTATTACCAATTATGTAGATTCAAACTGTACTTCCGTTGTAATTAAGCGTTTCGACAGTGGTTCTGATTTTACCCGGCTGGTTGATTCATCGCAGATAACAGTTTCATCAGCAACGGTGAACTTCACTTTCGCTGATATCTACGACTACTGGTACTATTTTATCCTGTGAGTAAAACCTGCAACATAAAAGACCTCTGCTTCTCTATGGAACTGGGACCAGGTTCCAGTTCCACTCCATGTTATTCTTCTTATTCCTATAGCGTCAACGACAGCCTGATCTGGAATACCGAGAAAAAATCTGATGGGTATTTGTCGGTGAGGTATTGATCGCGCCGACTGCCAGATACCGCAGAGGATCGACTTTCCGTCAATTGTCTAAAATCATTTAAGTTTGGCCCATTCAAAAGGCGTAATACACATGGGCTCAGGGAACATTCATCGCATGCTGGTGCAGAACGTTGCTGTTTGCATGATCCTGCTCGCTACATTTCGGCTGCAGGCCCAGCAGTATGTACGCAGCAACGAGCGCGCAATTACATCCTTCTACACCAAACAACACAAGCGTGCTGTAATAGCCGTAGACACAGCAGACAAGTACATAGTTTACCGCTACGGCACCAGCAAAAAAATAGAACTGGAATACCCCGGTCGCGATACAGCAAGCTGGCGCAAAATGCAATTTTACTGGTACCGGCACCCAAGCAGCGGCGAAAACAATGGGTTCGATATGTACAACATCAGCTTTGTTCGCGATACTTTTCGTTACGTAGTGTTCCTCACTAACGCAGGGGACGAAGGAGGAGAACACCTCGGCATTATCATTCTTAACCTAAAGGGCAAAATACTCGCAGAGATCCCAGGCGACCTCCGCACCCTGAAAGGCCACCTGATGGCTCTCCGCGATTATGAAGAACTGCTCTCCCACGGCGCGGAAGAATATGACGACCCGAATATTAATTAGTAAGTGCAAATGTTGCCTCTTGCAATGTTTCTTTGTAGTTTCAATCTGTGTACCAGCCACCAAAACGCATCCTGCCGGTTATTGTTATATCCCAGTTCTTCTGCACATCGCTGTGGTTTGCGGGGAATGCGGTTGTGAGTGATATTGTGCAACAATTTCATCTTGGCCCGGGCTACCCGGCGCTGCTGGCGAGTGTGGTGCAGTTCGGGTTCATCTCCGGCACACTCATCTTCGCCATACTCAGCATTGCCGACAGGTTCCCGCCATCCAGGGTGTTCTTTGGCTGTGCTATAATAGCAGCACTACTAAATTTTGCAACCACGATCGATGGCATAACCGCAGGAGAACTGATACTATTCCGCTTCCTAACTGGCTTTTTTATAGCCGGTATTTACCCGGTGGGTATGAAGATAGCGTCAGATCATTACCAGCAAGGACTTGGTCGTTCATTGGGTTTTCTCGTTGGCGCCCTGGTATTGGGCACGGCTTTCCCTCATTTGCTGAAATTCGTCATGTTAGCGCTACCGTGGAAATACGTCATGTTTGCTACATCGCTGCTCTCTGTAGTAGGAGGACTTGCGATGTTGCTATTTGTGCCAGATGGCCAATACCGGCAACAGGGGATAAAAGGGAGTTTCACCGCATTTCTCTCTGGCTTCAGAAACCGGGAGTTCAGGGTGGCAGCATTCGGATACTTCGGGCATATGTGGGAGCTATATACTTTCTGGGTGTTTGTGCCGGTAATGCTTACAGCTTACAAGAGCCGATACCCCGGCGTGGATTTCAACGTTCCTCTTATGTCTTTCGCCATTATTTCCGTGGGCAGCATTGCCTGTGTTTTAGGTGGTATCATTTCGCAGCGCATCGGCGTCAAAAAGACCGCAACCATGGCATTATCCCTATCGTGTCTTTGTTGCATCATTTCACCATGGCTGCTCTCCTGCAGTTCTGCCATCTTATTCTTTGCATTCCTGTTCACATGGAGTATAGCCGTCATTCCCGACTCCCCACTGTTCGCAACACTTGTTGCCAGGAATGCGCCCCCTGAAGCAAAGGGCACATCGCTGACTATCGTGAACTGCATCGGCTTCTCCATTACTATTCTCAGCATACAGTTCATCAGCATGCTGAAGACACCGGAAAATACAGGCTATATCTATATGCTGCTAGCCATTGGCCCGGCGCTGGGTTTGATGGGGTTACTCAGGAAAAATTCCAGACCAGACCTATAACCAGTTGAAACGGGTGGCTTAACCCCCTATCTTCGCACGATTAATAAGAGCACCAATGTCCTGCGATCACAAATTCCAAAGCTATTTAAACCTTGAAAGGGTAGATTTTGAGCCAACCACACTCATCGTAGGCACCTTTATCCCTTCATGGCCCACCGACGATCGCACCGACTGGTTCTATGGCCGCACACATGATGCAAACGGTATTCGCAGCAATGATTTCTGGGATGTCCTGCCAAGGCTTTACGGAGAACCAACTTTGATCGACGCCACTACCATTGAGCGTAAAACGTTTTGCGACAAAAAAAAGATCGCCCTCACCGATCTGATCAGCTCAATTGATGATGCCGATCCTGCTAACGCAGAGCATCGCAAGATATTCACCGGCAATGCAGACAGCGCATTGGTCCACAATTTCGATGATTTCGATTTTGTCAACATAGTTCAGCTACTGCGCACTCACCCAACCATTAAGAATGTATACCTCACCAGAGGAATAACAGAACCCTTCTGGCGGCACCTCTGGAACCCCGTAATGCACTATACCGGGGTAAACAAGATCCATGAGCGCAAACTGATGCACCCCTCAAAAAGCGCATCCTATCAGCACGAAGCATACAATATTCAAAACCCGGAAAACCCGATGCCGTTGCTCGAAGACTACATACTTATGAGATGGAAACAGGAATGGCACTTTTAGATTGACAGACCGCGCTTAGTACCTGACCCATCCTAAGAAAACGATGCATTTAATACCTCCAAAAGATGCTTAAATTCTACTGGGGTTATTTTGCTGGTTACAGGCATTCTGTATAGACATTCATAGATCAGATCTGCAAATATTCCCCGCAGATATGCAGTAACATTCGTTAACAGTAACTCCTTTACCGTGTCTCTTTCCTGTGCCACTCGCAGCAAAAAATCCACGACATCAGCTCCAATAATTAATCCATCCCACTTTGGCAATATACCCATAGTACGGTATTGCCTCAGATTATCGTAAAGCTACTTTTACAGCCATACAAATAATTGATTTATGAAAAGACTAATTACTTTCTTACTGGTACTGCCATTCGCAGCAACTGCTCAAAAAAACGTTTTCGGATCGTCTGCTGTAGCGTTGGGTCTCAAATATAAAAGCACATCCCATAGCGGATTCTATTTACGCACAGATGACCGCGGCAGTGGCCAGGGCTCTATAAACACCACAGACAATATTGTCTCAATTAAAGACAATGGCGCCGCCATCAATATGGATGGGCAGTACTATATCTTTAGCAAGAATGCTTTTGAATGCTACAACCTGGATGGGCTGCTATACTTGCTCAGCTATTTCGGCAATATGGGCTCCAATCATAGTGGCGACCTATACTACTCACTTGCAAATTTGGTATCAACTCCATCTAAAAAACTTGAAGCCGTCCCTGCTCCGGTCGACTTCAAAAAAGCTGCTCGTTTCTTTAACTTCAACGGCATTGACATTAAAGGTGAGTTCGGCAAAAAGAATCTCAACTTTGGCGTAAATATGGTCTTCAAAATAATAGGCATCAGAGGCCCATTCACATGGTTCGAAGACAAGAACTATCAATACGTCTACCACAATATGACAAAAGTCCATACCGTTAAAACGCTGCTCGGACCAAATGTCGCTTATCGACGGAATTTCAAAAAATTCTCAATGGCCTCTGTAGCGGGCGTTAACTTTTGCGCCAACAGGAGCGACTTCCGGATAAACACAGATAGTTATCTGAATGTTGTTTGCTTCATAGGAAAAAAGGCAGGGATGACCGTAGGTTTTAAATATGAACGGATAAATGGTTCCACGAAAGAATCATACAATGTCGGAGGCACCGCAAAGCAAAAGGTAATGGTCAACCAGGTAGAATTCGGCCTCGGGGCCTTTTTCTAAAGTATGACCGGCTTTGTGTATAGATGCCACAACATAGACCGGTGAATTTCTATCGCAATAGCTACATTTGGCAACGTAATCTACAGAATATGAAAAGTGTAACATTTTTTGCCGGCACCGTGGCATGCATGCTGCTATTTGTCTGTACCCGGGCGCAGCATGTCACATCGTTTCATATCATTGATTCTGTCCTTTCTTTAAAAAGCAATGACACTGATAAGATAAAGATCCTGGAAGATTATGCATTTACTTGTGCGGAAAATGCCGACTCTGAAATATTCACCTACAGACCTGTGCTTTACGGGAAGCTAAATAATAAAAACACAGCGCCGTATACTACACTGCTATCTTCAGCCAATAATATTTTCGGCACTTATTTTATGCTCACCGGTAAGTATGATAGTGCCACCCGGTATTATAGCGCCAACATAAAGCTCGGCACCGATCACAGCAATAAGCTTATAGTGACTAAAGCATACAATAACCTCGGCAACCTTGAGAATCACAAGAGCAACTACGAATTGGCTGTTTCCTATTTTCAGAATGCAATAAAGTACGCTGCAGAAATCCGTGACTCCAACGTTCTGGCACGCTCACTCGGAAACATTGCCAACTCATACGTTCGCCTGAAACAGTATGACAAAGCCGTCAATGCGTTGAAAGAAGCGCTGCCAATTGCACTTTCCATACGCAACAAACGCCTCGTCGCCAACCTTTACAACAGCATGGCTACAGCCTATGGGGAGCTGAAAAACGATTCACTTGAACTGGCATACCAGCAACGCTCTTACGATATTTACAAAGAGATAAACAATACAAAAGGCCTGGGTACTGCTTCCCTTAACCTTGGCGCAATTTATTTAAGACAAAAGAAACTTGATGAGGCCCTGAAGTATACCACCGAAAGCATTGCCTTTGAAAAGAAGATCGATGATATGGAAAACCTTGCAGAGTCTTATCAATATCTGTGCGATATCCATCTGCAATCAAAAAAATATGCGGCCGCCCTGGGCGCAAACGATTCCGGCATAAACTTCGCATTGCAAACAGGCGATAAGAACCTGCAGGCACATCTCTACCACCTTAGGGCTGAGGTCTTATACCATATGAACGACTTTAAGTCTGCCTATGAATACCAGGAGAAATTTAAAGTCCTGAACGATAGCATTTTTAGTAAAGATATGGCTTCCCGTGTGGCAGAAATGGAAACAAAGTACGAAACCGCAAAAAAAGAAGAAACCATAATACAGCAGGAACTCGCTCTGTCTCAACAGAAGAACCTCACATATGGCATTGGCGCACTTTTGCTACTGGTCGGGGTGCTCGGCTATTCGTATTTCCGTAGAAAAACCCTTGAACAAAAAGCAGCGATGCAACAGGAGATCAGCCACCAGCAAGACCTTGCAACAAAAGCCGTCCTGGCTGCCGAAGAGAACGAACGAAACCGCATAGCATCCGATCTGCATGATGGTGTTGGCCAAACGCTGACTGCTGCAAAAATGAACCTGTCTGCCATCGAGTCTCAGATCAGATTTGACAGAAAAGAAGATGAGCACCTGTTTCAGAACGTGATTAACCTGGTAGCCGCAGGATGTAAGGAAGTCCGCACCGTCTCTCACAATATGATGCCGAATACACTTCTGAAATCCGGCTTTGCTGCGGCAATAAAAGAATTCATTAACCACATCGACAGCCGTGTAATAAAAGTACAGATGCATACTACAGGGCTGGACACCTATATAGAACCCAACACGGAAAATGTACTTTACAGGGTAGTGCAGGAGTGCGTCAACAATGTAATAAAACATGCATCTGCCAACCACCTCGACATATCACTCATGAAAGACAACAACGGCCTTTCCATAACAGTAGAGGATAACGGCAAGGGATTCGATACTACAGGCAAGACTAACCATAAGGGCATTGGATTGAAGAATATAGAAACAAGGATAAAATACCTGAACGGCACAGTAGAATGGAGCAGTACGCCCGGCAAAGGCACAATTGTGGCTATACATGTCCCGGCATAGAACAACCACGGTCCATAGTACTTATCCCGCTCACCACGGCTGCATTTTTTGTATATTGCTGTTTGAATCAGCAATATGCAAAACACCAGCATCAGAGTGGCCATAGTAGACGATCACCAGATAGTTTTAGACGGCATTTTTTCAATGCTGAAAGACTATGCAGAAATTTCCATCATTGCAAGTTCCACTTCGCCATTACACATTCTCGAAACTATGAATGATCATGTTGTGGATGTTTTGATAACTGATGTTTTCATGCCGGAAATGGATGGACGTGAATTATCAAAAAGAGTCAGGGAGAAATTTCCAAACACAAAAATACTGGCGCTCAGCATGAACGGGCAGGGACACATGGTGGATGCTATGATCAATGAATCAGACATTGCCGGCTACTTGCTCAAAACTATCAGCAAGGAAGAATTGCTGACAGCGATAAGAAAAATACATGCAGGAGGCATTTACTTTAGCGAAGAGGTATTGCAGGAACTTACCAACTTCAGCAGCGTAAAAAAAGAAAACGATAACGCTCATCTTACACAACGCGAAATAGAGATCATTCAGCTTATCGAAAAAGAACTGACCAACAAGGATATAGCCGACAAGCTCTTCATCAGCGAACGAACTGTAGAGACACACCGGAAAAATATTTTCCGGAAAACCGGTGTAAACACGATCCTCGGTATTGTCAAATATGCTCACCAGCACAGACTACTGGCATATTAAAAGCGATCAGAAATGTCAGCAGATGAAACAATAACGAGATCTATCGCCATCAGTGCTCCTGTTTCAAAAGTATGGGCCGCCCTCACCGATCCTGCACAAATGAAAGTATGGATGTCTCAGCCGGCAATGGAGGTCATAACCGAATGGATTGTTGGTGGTGCCATAATAATGAACGGCCCGTGGTACAAAGCGCGATTCGAAAACCGTGGGAAAGTTCTGTTATTTGAACCCGACCGCGCGCTTCAATACACACATCTCAGCTCACTCTCACGGCTGCCCGATAAAGAAGAGAATTACTCTTTGCTCGATTTCAGATTAACACCAAATGGCAACGAAACAACCCTCTCGATCACCATAAGCAATTTCCCCACCGAAACGATCTGTAAACATCTGGCCTTTTACTGGAACGTAACATTGACCATACTTAAGAAATTCATAGAAAATCAATAGCCTGATTTTGCAATCCGCTATTGATGTTGCAATCTGTCTTCCCACCTATACCATGTGGTAGGCGCTCCTGCATCCCGCCAGTTCGGCTCCGCATCATACGCGAACGTCTCCACATACCTGAATCCTAACTTCTCCAGGACCCTGCGCGATGCAACGTTATCCACATCGGTCATTCCATAAATATCCGCAAATTTTAAAGACCTGACCCCGTACTCCAGCGCTGCCTTCCCCGACTCGGTTGCATACCCCTTCCCCCAAAACCGCCTCACCAGTCTATATCCAAAATCATAATGACCGGTATGACCGTTTACCATATCCTTCATCATTTTAAAACCCGTCCATCCCACAAAATCGCCGTTCTCCTTCTCGGTCACCGCCCATCTCCCTATCCCGAAATCTATATACTGCTGCCGTACAAATTCGATCACTTTGCGGCATTCGTCAATAGTTTGCACTGGTTTGCGCCCAAGGAACCGATGTACCTCTGGATCTGAATCCAGCTCAAACATTCCTTTATCATCGGATAGCGCCAGTGGCCTTATCAATAGTCTTTCTGTTTCAATAGAAATTTGCATGTTAGGGAGATTTTGCCTGGCACAAATGTAAGCCATGGCACACCAAAAGACTTTTTTCCCTCCAGAGAAAACGAACCTTAAAAAGGTACAGGCCTCAATTATTGCCAGATAAATCGTAAATTTAATTTCATCATAAAAACAAAATGACATGTACGTATCACGCGACATATTCCAACTGAAATTCGGGCACTACAGGGATGTAAAAGCATTGCTCGACGAGGCCACAAAAGCGAACATGTTTCCCGAGCATGATCTCCGGATATTCACCGACTTTACCGGCGATGCCTACCGTCTTATCCTCGAGCAAAGCTTCAAATCCCTGGGCGAATACGAAAAGGCGCTCAGCAATGACATGGCAACACCGGAATGGCAGGCCTGGTACCTGAAGTTCAAAGAGCATGTAGTAAGCTCATACCGCGAAATACTAAAGCAAATAAAATAGAGCTATCCGAATGAAGTGTAGTTGTTTTCAGTAACGAACCGGTGATACTGGCAGGTACATGGCGTCCGTATGTCGCTATAAAATACTAACGATCTCACTCACTTACCTGTGCCGCAGGATTGTATTTATTCCTGTATTGCAATGGCGACAAACCAGTTATCCGCTTAAATGATGTCCGGAACGCTTTCGGATCCGAAAAGCCAACGTGATAGACCACTTCGCTCACCCGGTTGTTCGAAGACTCCAGGCTTTTCTTCGCAGCTTCTATCTTCACCCTTTGTATGTACTCAACCACAGTGTTCGATGTGGCTTTCTTAAACCTGCGCTCAAAGCTCCTCCTCCCTATACTGAACATGGTCACCAGTTGATCTACTGTTATCCGCTCTGTATAGTTGGTCTCTATATATTCCTGTGCCATTTTTATGGCATCATCTTCATGTTCCTTTTGCCCTTTAAACATCGTGAACTCAGATTGGCTGTACCTGTCCATCTCCAGCACAAAATACTTAGAGGCCATTATCGCTATATCCCTGCCCACATACTTCTCCACAAAATACAGGAATAGGTTCCAGTAAGAGGTCGCACCGCCACTGGTATAGATACCTTGCTCTTCGGTTATTATTTTTTTGTCCGCAAGGTGCACATCCGGAAACATGCTTCTGAATGTGTTTGCATGCATCCAGTGTGTCGAGCAATGCTTGCCATTCAGTAACCCTGTATAAGCCAGTAGAAATGCGCCTGAGCAAAGGCTCATGACCTCCGCGCCGTTTTCATACTGATTTACGATCCAGGGCACAAGGCCTTTATTCGTATCAAGCGTGCTGTTGAAATCGCTGCCTATCGCCGGCACTATTACCAGATCCGTCTTTAAAACGTCCTGCAACAATGCATCTATATGCACGGAAAATGCACCGTTATGCAGCCTGACCTCTTTCGATAGCCCTACAAGTTTTACGTCAAAATACCGCGGCCTGCCCATTGCATGCAGGAAATCGTTAACTGCTGTAAACATAACACGGGGGTCGTCTATACTAGCCAGTACCGCGTCTTCAGGCACTAGGATCGAGATATGCTTCATAAAATAAAGATAAAGCAAAAAAATGGCGGAATCCACCCCATTTCAGTCGGCATGAACCCTTTATATTTCATTTGCCGGCAGTATGTTTGCGTTATAAGACAGACTACTGACAAACAACTAAATATACCCGAAATGAGAAAACTAAAACTACAGGTACAGGTATCCGTTGACGGATACATAGGGGGTTCAGGCGGCGAACTGGACTGGTTGACATGCCCCTGGGATAAACCTTTGGAGGACTATGTCACCGGCCTTACAGCATCCATGGATACAATTTTGCTGGGACGGAAAATGGCCGGCGGGTTTATCGATCACTGGACCAATGTGGCCAACAACCCGCAAGACCCCAGTCACACCTTCGGCAAAATAATGATAGACACCCCCAAAGTAGTATTCTCCAAAACACTTACTAGATCAGACTGGGCTAATACAGTAATTGCAAACGGTGACCTCTCCGAGGAAGTAAACAAACTCAAAAATCAAAGCGGAAAAGACATAATAGTTTATGGTGGCGCATCTTTTGATACCGCACTCATTTCCGCCGGACTCATAGATGAGCTTCATTTGTTCATCAATCACACAGCAATAGGAAAAGGTTTGCCCATCTTCTCCGGCAAAACGAGTCTGCAACTGGTTAAAGCCACCCCGTTTGAATGTGGTATAGTAGTGCTTGTTTATAAACCGGTTTCTTAACTGGGGAAGAAACCAGCTTTGATTGATAATTTAAGAACTAAAACAATTTGAAAATGATACTTAAAATATTACTTGCCCTTGCAATTTTAATTGCCATCCCGCTCATTATCGCCATATTCACTAAAGATGAATACTCAGTTGAAAGAGAAGTGATGATCAACAAACCGAAACAGGATGTCTTCAATTACATTAAACTCCTGAAAAACCAGACGAGCTATAGCAAATGGGTCATGCTGGATCCTAATGCAAAAATGGAGTACAAAGGTATTGATGGCACTGAAGGCGCCGTATTTGCCTGGGACAGCGAGAACAAGCAGGCAGGAAAAGGCGAACAGACGATCACAAAAATCGCAGATGGTGAACGAATAGACCTTGCCCTTCATTTCATCAAACCTTTCGAAGGAAACAGCACTGCCTGGTTGTCCACTGAAGCTGTATCACCAACTCAAACAAAAGTAAAATGGGGCTTCAATGGGAAAATGGTCTATTTCATGAAGGTCATCCACCTGTTTATGAACATGGAAAAAATGATTGGCAAAGATATCCAGGCCAGCCTCAGCAACTTAAAGGGCGTTTTAGAAAAACAATAAGCGCATGATTGAAGTGTTCAAAACAAATGTTGTGACACCATATGATGCAACAAAACTGCTGGATGTTTTGTTGCATCAATTACCGCATTGCAAGGTGAATTTTGATCTCGAAGATTGTGATCGCATACTACGTGTTGATGGTAAAAATGCAGATCCCGAAAGGATCATAGAGATTCTGACCAATTACGGTTATCAATGCCAAATGCTCGACTAATCAGGCATCACTTACACACTACCAATTTACACAACCCGGTCTTCTGAACCGAAGATCCCCGCAACATTTAACGCACCGGCATAAATATTTAATCAATAAAAAATGAAAAAGATAAACATCACCTACTGGATCGTCACAGTGATCTTCGCTGCATTCATGATCTTTACATCCATACCTGATATTATGTCTTCTACAGACGCTGTCAACTTTATGAAGGGGCAGCTCGGCTACCCGCAATACATTATTCCATTTATCGGCATAGCAAAATTATCAGGTGCTATTGTGATCCTCATTCCCGGTTTTCCGAGAATAAAAGAATGGGCTTATGCAGGCCTTGTATTTGACCTCGTTGGCGCTATGTACTCCGTTAAGATGGCCGCGCCGGGCATGGGGTGGACGTTCATGTTTTTGCCGCTAAGCTTTGCAGCCGCATCGTATATTTTGCTGCGAAAGAAAACCGATGCTACCCGCACCAGCGCCTAATCACAATACTTGATCTTTGTCCTGATGTTGATATAGCACTTATCGTGGTAGCTAAACATAAGTTCATTGCTCCATAACATCACCATATCATCACTATCCAGGGTGTACAATATTTGCCCTTTATTAGTAAAGATGTACCTCTTTCCGCCGGCTGTTGCGTCCGCAACACCTCCCTGGAACCAGATACGGTTATTTGCATCAAAGGTAATTGGAAGGATCTTTTTCCCCTTTTTATCTATGATCGTTTGCTCCCCGCCAGGTCCATAGGCTATACCACATCCATCCATAAATGGATAACCCGATGCAGCCCCCGCACCTTCTATCCACTGGTACTGAGGGCGAATCACCATCTCTCCACGCCGGTTGATCATTCCTAGTTTGTCGCCAGCATAAACCGCCGCCAATCCGTCGAAAAACGGTTCTGCCCGGGTATACATGAACGGCAATACCATCTTACCTGTGGTGTCTGCATAGCCATAGAGAGAGTCTACGGCCACCGCCACCAGCCCTTCATGGAATCCATCAAGCACCTCGAGCTCTTTTGCCGATAAATATGTAGGACCGGTATAGATAGGCTTTAGCACATAACTACCGCTCTTATCGATCATCCCCCATTTCCCACTCTTCATCACCCATGCATAATTACACTGAAAGCCAAATGCTTTTTCAAAAACAAAAGGAATAACTGTGTTCCCGGATTTGTCTAAATAACCTGCCATCCCCTTTTCTACAACTACTGCCCTGCCCCCGTAAAACCCATCATAATTAAACGCCTCGTAAGTGTACTCGTTAAATCGCTCCCCACGTTGTATACGCACAGGCGTTTCCTTATCATACCTGGCAGCTATCACCTCGTTGCCCTGCATATCGATAAATCCATAGTGGTCATCCTTTCTCACCATCATTAATCCCTCACCTGGCGGATATATCATATCATAGGAAGTGGCAAATTGCCGCTTTCCATTCAGATCATAAAGTCCATATTTCTTCAACCCCGGATCATATATCCTGATCAGGTCCTTTGTAAAGAACTCTATTGATCCATACTTCGGCGGTACCACTTCATTAAAAGAACGATCAAGCAGGCCTTTCTTTACAAAATCTGCGGTTACAGGCAGGTAACCATATTTATTAAAGTTCTCCACTCCATTATACTTTTTTGTAACTGCATTGCCTTGCGCATCAAAGACCTGGGCGCTATAGGAGTTTTCCCCTGTAACAAATTCAGCGCCACTATTGATCACATGTGTATAACGAGTGCTTCTGAATACCACATTCCCCTTCCTGTTGATCACACAATAGTAGCTGTCTGCCTTCGCTATACACAGGGCGCCCTCAAAGAAGGAAGTTTCAGTAAACTGTGGCGCGATAATTACCTTCTTTTGCGGATCGCAATAGCCCCATTTATCTCCTTTCCGGTATGGAATAAGGCTCAGATCATAACTTTGGGCCGCGCAATGGGCAAATGATATCACGCTACTGATCAATACAATTGTCGTGCTGGTAGACAGCCATTTGCAAAAAGATATTTTCATACAAAATACCACATTAGTTCCATGCAATATAGCGCACAATACACCCGTTGCTATACCACTTTAGTTGTATTTTAAGACAGTTTTCAACTAAATAACTGCCGCCTCTGTCTGCAACGTTGCTATCGGTTAAACCATGTTTCAGAACATTTAGTGTAAAAAATCTGAATTCATTTCTATATAGTCTCGGGCAACACCAAATTTTGTCGTTTATTTGCCCCCCAAAGCCAATACTTGCAACAGCCTGATAGTCAATATCAACAATCAT
>CANJQU010000094.1 GCA_947476485.1 Chitinophagaceae bacterium | reverse complement strand
GCTTTTGAGCAGTTATTTGTCAATAATAAGTGGTTTTTATTTCCAATTGCCATTTTTATCATTGCTATTTCCACGCCTGTAAACCTATACATCTATGGTTTATTTCTTGCGCTTTATGCCATACTCAGGTGCATACAGACTGGTATCACGGACTTAAAGGGTATAGGTGGGGTTTTTCTGAAAATGATCGGGTTCGGTTCGCTGGGTCTGCTGCTGAGTGCTCCGTTCCTGATAGAAAATATTTTCGTGACTCTTGAGAGTCCCCGCGGAAACGGAAGCAGCTCTTATGCACAAATTCTATCCTCAACCCCTATGTTCAGCGTCGCCGACAATATGAACCTGGGTACGTGTGTTATGCGTTTCTTTTCCGGCGATATATTGGGCAGCGGAAATGATTTCAAGGGCGTGCAAAACCTGCTGGAGGCACCCATGTTTTATTGTGGTATCCCATGCCTGTTGCTGATGCCGCAGATATTCCCATTCTTAGAAAAAAAGGTGAGAATAGCATTCATTGTTTTCGCCAGTTTATGGTTGCTGCCTATAATTTTCCCTTATTTCCGTTACGCCTTCTGGCTGTTTACCGGCGATTACTATCGTGCTTATTCTTTCCTGGTCGCCCTTATGTTCCTGTTCTTTTCTATGCAGGCATTGGAAATGATCGTGCAGAAGCGAAAGATAAATCTCATTACGCTTATAGTAACGGTGGTTGTTTTGTTTATTCTCCTCAACTATCCTTTTTTCCCCGACAGATCTATTGTGAGTTCATCATTATTCACGTTTGTGTGCACATTGTTGCTGATATACGGAGGATTATTGTTTTTCATGGGAAGACAGAGCAGCCCGGTTTATGTGAAATATATTTTCGTCGGATTGGTTTTTTGTGAAGTAATGTATTTTTCAAACATCTCTGCAAATGAGCGTGATGCAGTGACGGCTACTGAGCTTACCCAAAAAGTAGGGTATAACGACTACTCAATAGAAGCCATAAACTATATAAAAGCCAACGATCATTCCAACTCATTTTATCGTGTAGACAAGAATTACTGGTCATCACCGGCAATGCACGGTTCGCTGAATGATGGTATGGTGCAGGGGTATCACGGCACAAGTTCTTATAATTCATTTAACCAGGGCAATTACATTAGTTACCTTGGTTTGATGGGTGTGGTTGATGTTTCAAACGAATTGACGACCCGGTGGGCAAACGGACTTAATACCCGCCCTATACTGGAGTCGGAGAACAGGGTTAAGTACATACTGGCAAGGGGTAACATCAACCCTATATGGTACGCTATCTGTGATACGCTTGGTACATTCGGCAATGTAAAGCTGTTCCGCAACAAGCTGATGCTGCCGATAGGCTATACGTATAATAAGTACGTAAAAGAAAGCGCATTCTCAAAACTTTCGACAACGCAAAAGGATTTCGTGAGTTTGTCAGCTACTGTGGTGAGCGAGAAAGATATCAGCAAAGTAACTGGTCTTTCTGAGTTCCAATTGAGTGATACTATTGCGCCCAGTGGTTTTTCGGTGGACATTTATAAGCAGCATGTTGACGAACTTAGCAAGGACTCTTTGAAAGTGAGGCGGTTTGATGAAAGTGAGATTTCAGGGACTATTGACCTCGCGACCGATAAGGTGATGTACCTGACCATTCCCTTCGATGACGGATGGAATCTTACGGTGAACGGGCAGAAAGCAGACAAAATAAAGTTGTTCTCCGGCATGACGGGTATAATGCTGAAAAAGGGGCATAACGATGTGGTATTGATTTATCACCAGAGGTATGTAGGTGCCGCGTTGATGATGGTTTTGATGGGCGTACTCGCCTATGTGGGGTTGTGGATTTACTCCCGGATGAAGAAGAAAACGGAAGCGGTTGGTTAAGTCCCAGCCGTTTTTAGAATATGGATAGGGGAGACATTGCAGTGCAGCGTCTTTCCATCGTTATTATTTTCTGCGGGTTGTCTGCGCTTTGAAACGTCTCATAATTGCAATGAGCGCCCAGGTATCTTTCAGTGCTTTTTTTACAATTGCGGCAGATGCGCCCTTGCTTTGTCCGGCAACACGTGGCAGGTATTTGGATTGTACCTCAATTACTTTTTTTCCGAGAAAGAGCAGCTTTGCACATATCTCACTTTCGACCAGCGAGCTGGTGAGCTGCAGGTCAAGCTGGTCGAGGTCTTTCTTCTTGTATATTTTCGTCCAGTTAACGTCCTTGAGCGTTATACCTATAAATACTTTATTCAGCTTTTTATTGAAGAGGGAGAGGATGTTGCGGAAGAGACTATAGGACGTATTCTCTTTCCTGTAGAACGAAATAAATGAATTGGCAGGGACGTCTTTGAATGGCAGGTATTCATTGGTGTCAAACTGGCCATCGCCGGGTATCATGGCTACGTTCTCGTACTTAGCATTGGTATAGATGGAGAGTAACCCGCCGCCAATGCCCCTGTTGGTTTCGTGCAGAATGGTACGCACTTCGGGGTATATATTACCAAGTTCTACAGCTTTTTCCCGCGATCCGTCTGTGCTGTAATCGTCAACAATAACTATCTCGAACGTATCTGTGAGCTGCTGCAATACGAGGCGCACTCCTGTTACGACTTTTTCCAAAGTCTCGCCTTCATTGTAGCATAATACCCCTACAGACCATGTTTGCATGCGCTATTGATTAATAAGCATTGATCACTGCTATCACTTTGCTGACCTCCTCATCTGTGAGTTCGGCAAACATAGGTAATGAAACACAATGCTTAGCAAGATATTCAGAATTCGGGAAATCACCTTCTTTATATCCCAAATGCGCATAGGCTTTCTGCAGATGGCAAGGAACAGGGTAGTGGAATGCCGGACTGATGTTATTGTCTTCCAGGTGTTTTACAAAGTTGTCTTTTTCATTGCAGGTAACAACGAACAGGTGGTATATACTGTTGGCCCATTCCGGCTGTGCCTGCAGCGTTATTTTGGGCTGCTTTATTTCTGCCTGGTATCTTTTTGCTATTTCCCTGCGCCTGTTATTCCAGCCGGCCAGGTATTTCAGCTTTACGCTGAGCGATGCCCCTTCAAGGCCGCCCATACGCATGTTATAGCCTATCTCGTCATGATAATACCGTACCACAGAGCCATGGTTACGCAGGCTTCTAAGATGAGTATTGTATTTTTCGGTGTTAGTGGTAATACCTCCGGCTTCGCCGCATGCGCCGAGGTTTTTGCCGGGATAAAAGCTGAAACAAGCCATTTCTCCAAAGCCACCAACATTTGTTCCATTATAAGTTGCGCCCTGCGCCTGCGCTGCATCTTCTACAAAGAACAGATCATGCTTACCGGCAAGCTCCATAAGTGCGCCTACATCGCATGGCTGACCATAGAGATGTACGCCGATTATGGCTTTTGTTTTTGGGGTGATCTTAGCCTCGATCTTAGCAACGTCTATTTGCCATGTATCAGAAGTGCAGTCGACAAAGACGGGAGTAGCACCAGCATGAGATACGCCCCATGCGGTTGCTATAAATGTATTGGCGGGAATGATCACTTCATCTCCCGGGCCAATACCCAGCGCCAGCATAGCGAGGTGGAGTGCTGACGTGCCATTATTAACGCCAATAGCGCTTTTTGTGCCGCAAAAAGCAGCAAATTCATTTTCAAATTGCTCCACGAACGGGCCACCGGAAAATGCGGTCTTTTCGTATACTTTTTCAAAAGCGGCAAATATTTCAGCTTTCAGGCTATCGTGCTGCCTTTTCAGGTCGAGGCATGGTATCTTGGACATATAACGGTCTATTGTTCAATTTTTCTTATCAATCTGGCAGGGTTGCCTGCCACGATGGTATTTGGGGCCACATTCTTTGTTAGGACTGAGCCAGCCCCCACTATAGCTCCTTCGCCTACAATAATACCACAAAGTATGGTAACTGATGAACCGATGGAGGCATTTTTTTTAATGAATGTTTCCTCTACTGTCCAGTCGGCATCCGTCTGCTGGCTGCCGTCGGCGTTGGTGGCGCGAGGGAAACGGTCATTGATGAATGTTACATTATGGCCAATGAATACGTTGTCTTCGATATGGACACCCTCGCAGATGAAGGAGTGACTGGATATTTTGCAGTTTTTACCGATGGTAGCGCCTTTCTGTATCTCTACAAATGCGCCCACTTTGCTGTTGTCATCAATGGAACAATGGTAGGCGTTCACAAAGTCGAAAATGCGGACATTTTCGCCCACCTTAACATTATTCAGGGATTTCTTATCTGTGCTTACTGTAAGTATCTCCATGTGTTTATTAGTATTTTATCATTACTTCCTTTCCTTTATTGCTGATCGATTCCTGTGCAGCCTCGAGCACCTTTACGACTTCCAGGCCAATTTTGTAATTGGAGACCGGCGTTCCGCCCTTTGTTATTGAGCCAATGAAGTCTGCCGCCATGCCGCTTAGCGCTTCCTTCTGATCCAGCTTTGGGATGTAAATGTCTCCCACTCGATAGTCGATAAGCAGTCTGCGTTTGTCTTCGTCACTTTTTACGCTGTAGCCGGTGTCGTATACTTTTACCTTTTCACTAGGCTCCACATCGTCAAACATTATCATTTTCTTTGTGCCGCCTATCAGTATCTTACGGATCTTAACAGGTGAAGACCATGAGCACGAGAAGTGGGCTATATGTGCTGAGTCGTAGTTGACGGTGAGGTAAGCCACATTTTCCAGGCCGTTGGGTGTATGCGATATGCCGGTGGCGCTTACGCTGACCGGGCGGGCAGGGATGAGGTAAAACAGTATTGAAATATCATGTGGAGCAAGGTCCCATAATACATTTATATCCGGCTGAAAGAGGCCAAGGTTTATTCGTGTCGAGTCGAAATAATTGATATCGCCGACATCGCCGTTGTCGATCAGTTCTTTCATTTTTTTCACAGCCCCGGTATACAGGAACGTATGATCGACCATGAGCAGTTTATTCGCTTTTTCAGCAGTAGCTATCATGTCTTCCGCCTCCTGCACACTCTTTGCCATTGGTTTTTCCACCAAAACATGTTTGCCATTGGCGAGTGCAGTTTTCGCAAGCTGATAATGGGTAGCGGTAGGTGTTGCTATCACCACGGCATCTATATCCGATCCGGTGAGTGCGTCATTGATGTCTGTGCTTGTCCTTGTGGCCGGAAAATTCTTCGTTACGAGGTCAAGTCTGTCCTGGCGCGAATCGACAACGAGTGCCACGGAACAGTTTGGTGTGTTGTAGAAATTCCTTACCAGGTTGGGGCCCCAGTAGCCGTAGCCAATAATAGCTATTCTTATCATTTTATAGTGGCTTGGTTAATTTAATTTTGATGGGCATAAAAGTAGTGTTTTTATTCAATGACATGAAAATACCGTTGCTAAGTATGGATTTTATTTGGCCGCCAAACACCCTTTTAGTTCTAATTGTTAGTTTTCAACAAAAAGTCTATCTTGGAATTTTTTAAAGCGCGTAACTGGCGCCTGCAAAGCACGTAATATTATTATTAAATAGCAGTATCATGAGTTCCGGAAAAAACAAGAAAAAACCTATATCCAATCCTCAATCACTCTCGCCTGAGCAGCCACCTGCAAAAGCTGTGGTTGTAATGGAAGATGACCCGGTGCTGAAGGAGGAAGTTTTACGCTGGATACTGTCTCTACTTGGGGCGTTAATAACTTATTGGTGTGTGGCCATGATCATCCAGAAGGTGTATCATCCGGATATAAATATCGCGCTTACCGAGGCTCAGCGGCTGCTGATAGAGCCGGCAGGTTCGCGGCCGGAACCGATGGAGGCTATGCTTTTCAGAGCAGGGGTAGTGGTGATCACCCTTGGCCTGCTTGGCTTTTATGCCTTGTTCTCAAAGATGCAAATGATAAAACAGCTTGCTAAAGGTCCTGCTTTTTTAATTGTCTCATTGTTGCCCATTGTGCTTTTCGTGTTCATGGCCTGGATGGGTTTTACGGCTCAAAATCCATTTGTGAAAGATGGAGGCGATATGGTGCAGAATAGCCGCGACTTTGTTGGTAAGACAAATTTCGATTTCTATTTCGATGGTTTTTTCCTTGGCAAGTATCTGATGCTGTACACCTTTATACTGGTGCCTGGCCTGGCCTGTCTTTTCTTTTTTGGCATGAGAAAATTCAACTGGGAGAATAATAAAATGTTCAAAACAGTTACTTCGGTAATAGGTTATACTGTGCTTGGGGCGACCGTAATAGCCTGTATCGGCATGAGTGTGTTTTACTTCCCGTACTCATTTGAGAATAAGTACAACTTCAATGCAGTCTACTATTCCATGACGCAGGTCTATTCGGGATTGCCCATGCTTGTTGATGGATTTTCCAATACATATGGTCTTTACCCGCACTTTTTAAATCTCATTTTCCAGGTCATAGGCCTTAGCGTCTATAAGTTCACGTTGGTCATGGGCATATTTATTGGCCTTTCCTTTGCGGCCAATTTTTACTCGCTGAAGCAATATGTGAGCAATAAGGTTATACTGTTCCTCGGGATGTTGACAGTAATATTCTTCCCTTTCCTGAACTTCAAATTCGGGCAAAATTTCGATTGCAACTTTGCCTTTTACCCAATTCGTTACATTATTCCGAGTACACTGATTTTCCTGGCAACGCTTTATTTTAAGAACCGGTCGCAGGTTGTATACTGGATCGCAACGGTTTTGCTCGCATTTTTCGTGATGTGGAATCCCGAGATCGGCCTGGTGAGTTATCTATCGTGGTTGGCGGTGAATACGTTTAATGACTTTTATACCACAGAAAATAAGATAAATATAAAGAAGATCGTGATGCACTGGGTGGTGGGCATCGGCATGCTTGTTGCGGCATTTTATACCTATAAATTGTTGATAAGTGCAGCCTACGGCAAATCGCCTGATCTGGCGTCCTTATTTTCTACGATCGCAGTGTTTGGCAAAGTGGGCTCGGGTCTGCTGCCAATGTCGTTGCTGCACCCATGGAACATTGTGGCGCTGGTTGTGATGGTTGGGATGACCTACGCTATAAGCAAGTGGTACAAAAAAGAGATCACACCAAAAGTATCCATGGTGTTTCTTTTGACGGTACTGAGTGTCGGTTTTTTCGTGTATTTCCAGGGTCGCAGTCATAACTGGCAACTGGCCCAGAGTTCGTGCATGTCTCTGCTATTGCTCACTATCCTCGGCGATGATCTGTGGAGTATTTTAAAGAACAAAAATGTCTGGGCTTTGAATGCACTTTTTGTAGTATTTCTGTTTCTCATATCCTTTTCTTTCTTCCAGGTGGTGTTTGGCACCGACAGGATAAGTGAACTGGTTTACCAGGAGGATGACAAATCAAAACAGCAGGATGAGCAGTTGCGGGTGGAAAGCAATAACGAATTCATACAGAAGAATTCGAAACCCAAGGAGGAAATTTATGTTTTTACAGCGCGGCAATTGCAGGCGTTATATTTTGATGGCAGTCAGCGAAGAGCGGCTTTTAATCCCGGTCTTGGCGATTTTTTCCTGAATTCAGACCTCACCAGGCTGACAAATAGAATGAGGGATTCCTCTTTTAATATTTTCATAGAGCCAAACCTCTGTAATTTTTATTTCCTTTCAAGACCATTTGCTGCTATGGCGGCGTCTTACACAGTTAAGGATACCAATAAGTCGATGGCGATGCTAGTAAAAAGGAAAGATAAGCTTCCTGTTCAAACATTCTTCGGACATACAGAGCCACAGTTGTTTCACCGGAAGTATACGGATGATACCACGGGCCTAAACGCCAGGATCAATGATGGTGGGGTAGGGGTGCCGGCGTTAAACCTGGGTGCCGAGTTTTCTGCTGAGGTCTTATTCAAACCGCAACGCCAGATATACCAGTATGCTACGCTAATGGGGAATATGAATGATAGCAGCGGATTTATTATCGCTAACATTATTAATACGCCCGGTTACTTTTTCGGCATCAACGGCAAGGGAACCGGGGCTGCTGTACCTGGCAACGACTGGTCGTACGTGACAATGAACGTTTATCCTGATCATTTTGAGGTGTATGTGAACGGCGTTCTGGCAAGCACGTTTCCTTTGGCCTCACCTGTCAAAACTTCACCGGAGAAATTATTTGTTGGTAACCTCGGGTTTCTGCGATATTACATTGGCCAGATATCTGAAGTGGCGATATCAGGCAAAGTCATTGATAAGGGGCAGATACAGGCAACCTGGGATAGTATAAAGCAGGCAACAGCAGGGAAATAGCATGAAGAAGATATTGGTAACAGGGGCCTCTGGCTTCATAGGGAGGAATGTTGCTGAGTCCTATTTAAAGGATAAGTATGAACTGTTTACACCTAACCGGTCTGAACTGGACTGTAGCGATGATGAAAGTGTGAACCGTTATTTTGCTACCCACTCTTTTGATGTGGTGATACACTCGGCTGCGAAGCCTGGTCATAGGAATGCTGCGGATACTACCAGTCTATTACTTACCAATTCAAGAATGATTTTTAACCTGCTGAAGCACCAGGATAAATGGGGCAAGTTCCTGA
This sequence comes from Chitinophagaceae bacterium, assembly GCA_947476485.1. Taxonomy (GTDB): domain Bacteria; phylum Bacteroidota; class Bacteroidia; order Chitinophagales; family Chitinophagaceae; genus Nemorincola. Next base: position 9,102 of record CANJQU010000094.1, on the reverse strand, counting down.
ATATGGGCAGCGGCGCAATCTATGATATGCGCCACTATGAGCCCAAAATGAAGGAGTCCTACTTTGGTACTTATATACCCGCTGATGAACATGGGTATAATAAATACATACTTGGTAAGTTCCTTCCGCAACTTGAGCATGTCTATGATTTCAGGATATTTGGCATATTTGGCAAATACGAAGACTACGCTATCCGTTTCATTTCAAATGCTATTTGCAAGGCCATACATGATCTACCGATTACTTTGCGTCAAAGCCGGAGGTTTGATTATTTATATATTGATGACCTTATGCCTATACTGGAGCATTTTATAGAAAACGATCCTACGGAAAAATCATTTAATATAACGCCAGACAGTTCCATTGAGTTGTTGGAAATTGCGAAGATCGTAAAAAGGATATCCGGGAAGAACATAGACATAAGAGTGGCTCAGGAGGGGCTGGGCATGGAATACAGTGGAGACAACGGGTTGTTGCGCTCGGAGTATTCATCGGTAAATTTCACGCCAATAGAAGTTGCAATCGGGAACCTCTACTCATGGTATGAGTCGAACAAAGCTTCTATAGACCGAAATCTTTTGATCACAGACAAGTAATAGCAGATCGATGCAACATATGATTTTTGACCTGGATGGAACGATCATTGATTCTAAAAAGGAGATACTGAAAACTTACCAGATCGTTTTTGAGCGGATACCACCCAAGGTGCCTCCAAAAACCGACGAACTGAATTACGGTATGAATATCAATGATCTGCTGCGAAGCGTTTATGGGGACGAGGATATTATGCCAGCAAAAAAGATGTTTGCTTCCATATATGATACTTCTGACTATGAGGAGACTGACTTATACGAAGGCGTATATGAAACGCTTGCGTTTTTGAAAGAGCAGGGACATAAATTGTATATAGCTACGAACAAAAGGTACACCCCAACACTACGTATTCTGGAGGCAAAGCACATCATGCAATTCTTTTCGGAGATAGTAGGTTATGAGATGACCCCGGGAGTTGCGATGACGAAGCGGGAAATGGTAGCAGAACTGAAACGTCTCGGCTCATTTACAGAAGGGTTTATGGTGGGCGATTCTGTGGGTGATATATTAGCAGGAAAGGACGAGCACCTGATAACGATAGCGGTGAAATATGGGTATGAAAGTGAAAGCGCACTAGCAGAAAAAAAACCAGATCACCTAATTGACCGTTTCCATAATTTATCTACTTTTGTACAAATACGTAACGACGACCAATCTATTTAAAAACCAATAATTTAAATGAAGAAAAACGCAATTTTTGAGGAACTATTTGTCCTTGAGCTGGCTAATAACCATTGGGGAAAACTGGACAGGGGATTGAAGATAATTGAGGAGTTTGCCCAGGTAGTAAGGTTTAATAATGTAAAGGCGGCTATAAAACTGCAATTCAGAGATGTAGATACCTTTATTCATAAAGATGCAATTAACCGTTCAGATATTCGGTATATAAAGAAGACTTTAGATACAAAAATGTCGCGAGAGCATTTGAAAACGATGATAGAAGCCATCCGCCGCCTTGGTTGTATCCCTATGGCTACACCTTTTGACGAGGCTTCGGTTGATTTTTGTTCCGAGCTCGATCTCCCATTGATCAAGATAGCCAGTTCTGATATTAATGACTGGCCGCTGATAGAGAAAATAGCCAAGACGCAAATTCCGGCTATCGTTTCCACCGGCGGTTCATCGTTAAAAGATATGGACGACCTGGTGACATTCTTTAAGAACAGGAATATTCCGCTAGCAATAAACCATTGTGTGTCGCTGTATCCTTCTGATGATTCGGAACTGGAGATCAACCAGGTGGATTTTCTGCGTGAGCGTTATCCAGATAACGTTATTGGCTTCTCCTCACATGAGTCGACGTCCTGGGACCTCTCTATTGCCATTGCTTATGCAAAGGGCGCAAGGACATTTGAGCGGCATATTGACATTGACGATGATGGCATTGCAGTATCTCCTTATTGCACCCTGCCACAGCAGGCGGATGTTTGGTTCAAGGCGTACAACAAGGCTAAGGAAATGTGCGGTGCACCGGGGACTCAGAAAAGGAATCCTCCGAAGAGAGAAGTGGAGTACCTGAATGCTCTCGTAAGAGGTGTGTATGCTAAGAGAGACCTGCCTAGAGGATATGTTATCAAGAATGAGAATTTCGAAAGCGATTTCTATCTAGCCATCCCGCTTCTTAAGGGACAGGTGAGTTGCCGTGAAGTGATGAACGGGGAAACTTTGCTTGAAGAATTGAAAAAAGATGATTCGCTGAAAATAGACATCATAGACAGCCCATACTCGAGGAATCAGCAATTAAAGGACATGATCTATAACCGTGGGTTCTAAGATGATAAAAGTTACCGATTACATTGTAAAGCGTTTAGAGGAATATGGCATAACTGATGTATTTATTATCGCCGGTGGCGGTGCGATGCATCTTAATGACTCCTTTGGTAAGTCGGAGAAGATCAGGTGCATCTGCAATCATCACGAACAGGCATCAGCTATTGCTGCGGAAGGTTATGCGCGGCAAAAGCAATCTCTTGCTGTTGTAAATGTAACTACGGGTCCCGGCGGACTTAATACTCTAAACGGCGTTTTTGGCCAGTGGACTGATTCTGTGCCTGTACTCTATGTTTCCGGGCAGGTGCGTTTGGATACTACCGTTCTCGCATGCCCCGAACTTAACCTGCGCCAGCTTGGTGACCAGGAAGTTAGAATCGTTGATGTAGTAAAGCCGGTGACCAAATATGCGGTTACCATTACGGATGCGACAAGGATAAGATACGAGCTTGAAAAAGCTATATACATTGCCACAAATGGCCGTCCCGGCCCGGTGTGGGTAGATGTACCTATGAACATACAAGGATCGTCCGTAGACGAAGAAACCCTGGTTCCATTTATGCCGGAGGCAAGCGCTGCTGCAGATATGACCAAACTAGGCAAGGAAGTTGACGAGATTGTGGCTCTTTTGAATAAGGCAGAGCGCCCCGTTATTGTTGCAGGCTTTGGTATTCGCCTGAGCGGCATGATGGATGTTTTCAAGGAAATGATCCTGAAGCTGGGCGTACCTGTTCTGTCTACGCTGAATGGTTTTGATATTATGGAGACGGACCACCCGCTGGCCATAGGAACTATTGGTTCTATCGGCTCGCGTGCTGGAAATTTTGCCATGCAGAATTCCGACCTGGTCATTTTCCTTGGTACACGAAATAACATCAGGCAGATAAGCTACAACTGGCCTTCAGTGGCAAGAGCTGCAAAGAAAGTGTGTGTAGATATCGACGAGTCTGAACTGAAAAAGCCTTTCCTTGTATACGATCTGCCTGTTTGTGCCGATCTGAAAGATCTATTACCAATCCTGAAGAATAAAACCGCTTCAGCCAGTTATGATTTTTCAAGCTGGGTGAAATGGTGTACAGAGCGTAAAATGAAATATAATGCGGTGTTGGACAGTTACAAGAACCTTGCTGACTGCGTGAACCCCTATTATTTTATGGAGCAGCTTGGGTTTCAGCTTGGCGAAAATGCAACAGTTGTTACCGGTGATGCTACGGCATGTATCTGCTATTTCCAGGCAGGTAAAGTCAAGAAAGGGCAGCATGTGATCTGGAACTCAGGTTGTGCAAGTATGGGTTACGACCTGCCCGCATCGATAGGCGCGGCTGTTGCCAGTGGGAAGGATGTGATATGCCTTGCCGGGGATGGCAGCCTGCAAATGAACATACAGGAACTGATGACAATGGTTTTCCTGCAATTGCCGATCAAGCTGTTCTACCTCAATAACGGAGGTTACATCTCGATGAAGCAGACGCAGGATAATTTCTTTGGCAGGAGAATGGGCGCAGATAAGAACTCCGGCGTTGCGTTCCCCGATATCATCCGGATAGCGGATGCATATGGCCTTAAGACTGCGCAGATCAAAAGTGACAAAAATTTAGGTGAACAGATAAAGGCGGTCATAGATATGCCGGGTCCGGTGGTGTGTGAGGTGATATTGCCAACCGAATATGTCTTTGCACCAAAACTGTCTTCGGAAAGGAAACCTGATGGCAGGTTAGTGACAAAGCCTATGGAGGATATGTTCCCATTCCTTGACCGGGAAGAATTCAAGCAGAATATGATCATCCCTATTATAAACGAATAGCGCTTATGCTGCCAGAAAAGAAAAAAAAGATCTCGATATTCACTCCTTGTTATAATGAGGAGGGTAATGTTGAGAAATTGATTCTGGCCGTAGCGGAAGTGTTTAAGGGCTTGCCACAATATGACTATGAACATGTGTTCATAGATAATCATTCGGCAGACAAGACCGTAAGTATCCTTAGAAGAATAGCTGAAACCGATAAGCATGTAAAAGCGATCGTTAACGTGCGGAATTTCGGACATATCCGTTCGCCGTTTTATGGGCTGATGCAATGCAGGGGGGATGCGGTTATCTCCCTTGTTGCCGACCTGCAGGATCCTCCTGAAATGATCCCTAAATTCCTTGAAAAATGGGAAGAGGGCTTCCGGATCGTGATCGCAGTAAAAAAGCAAAGCAGGGAAAATCCTTTGATGTTTGCAGTAAGGGGCTTTTTTTACAACCTGCTTGTTAAAATGTCGGACAGCGGTGAAAAACCAGTGAAGAACTTCACCGGTTTTGGGTTGTATGACCAGAAATTTCTTTCGGTTATCCGTACGCTGGACGATCCGTATCCATACTTCAGGGGTATGGTGACAGAGTTGGGCTTTGACAGATACGAGATGGAATACACGCAGCAACAGCGGGAAAAGGGAAAGAGCAAGAATAATTTTTTTACCCTCTATGATCTTGCGATGCTTGGTTTTACGAATCACTCAAAGCTGCCGCTGCGTCTTTCCGCTTTTATTGGTTTTTTTACGGCCATTATCAGCTTCTTAACGGCCCTGATTTATTTTATTTATAAACTCATCGATTGGCAAAATTTCCAGGTAGGGATAGCACCAATGGTCATTGGTATCTTTTTCTTTTCGTCGGTGCAGCTATTTTTTATCGGCGTCATCGGGGAATATATTGGCGCGATAAACACCCACATTAAAAAGCGCCCGCTCGTAATTGAAGACGAGCGTATTAATTTCGATTAACCACCTAGTAATTCCGAATTGTATGAATATTGGAGATGTCTTAAATGATACGAGTGCTTCTGCTGCAAATAATGCCCTTTCCAATATTCGAACAACTATTTCATCAAACCCCATTGTTGTATTCGGTTGCGGTAATCTTGGGAAAAAGATTGGCAGCTTTCTTTTTTCAAAGGGATTTAATGTAGCAGCTTACTCGGATAACAATGCTTCGAAGTGGGGGAGTGAACTGCATGGTGTTGCCATTCTCTCACCGGAACAGGCAGCGGAACAATTTAAAAATCATGCGGTTTTCATTGTTTGTATCTGGTCGCCAGACCGTTCTTATGCGCAGTTTAAAAAGCAGTTAATTGATCTTGGTGCGACGAATGTTAATCACGCTGCTGCTATTATGCGATTGTTCCCGGATGAGCTATTGCCTTATTACCATTTTCAGATGCCGGATTATTTTTTGCAACATAAAAAGGAAATTAATGATGTTTACGAGTTGTTTGCAGATGAAGAATCGAAAAGGCAGTATCTCGCACACGTAAATTGCCGGCTTAACCTGGATTTTGAAGGCTTGCCTGTGGCGGATACTAAAAATCAGTATTTCCCAGCGGGAGTCATCAAACTAAGCGAAAAAGAAACATTTCTTGATGCGGGCGCTTATAATGGTGATACGTTGCAGGATTTTTGTCAGCGTACTGAATTTAAGTATGACCGCTATATAGCACTCGAGCCAGATCCTAAGAATAAAGTTGACCTGGAAAGAAAAATAAAAGAATTAGACGCAAAGAATGTTGATGTATACCCTTATGCAGTGGGCAAGGACAACTGTACTTTGAAATTTGACGCTACCGGCGGAGGCGGCGCCGGAATATCTGCAACCGGTACTATTGACGTGGAGTGTGTGAGGGTTGATGATAAATTTTTTGAAACGGCGCCTACGTACATGAAATTTGATATTGAGGGGGCTGAACTGGATGCACTGGACGGGGCACATAAGACGATCGAGGCTTATAAGCCAGTAATGGCTGTGTGTATTTATCATCTGCCGGATGACTTGTGGACGATACCACTATACATAAAGGAGAAGTATCCGTTTTATAATATTTTTGCGAGGACCCACCAGTATGATGGGCTTGACTTTGTGTTGTACGCAATACCCAAATAGCATGAACTTAACCGAGCTGATAAAAAAAGTGTTTGAAGTCTCCTTCATAAAGTTTTTATTTGTAGCAGGTATCAATACATTATTCGGGTTGTCTATATTCTACCTGACCGTTTTCCTCCTGAAAAACCCATATGTTTCGGTAGTTGTTGCTACAATAATCGCCGTGTTGTTCAACTTCAAAACCTACGGTGCACTTGTGTTCAAGTCAAAAGACAATTCAAGGGTGTTCAGATTTATTGGGGTTTACCTATGTACTATGACGATACAGATGGGCCTGCTAAAAGGCTTGGCGCTTGTCGGCATTCCCAACCCCTATATAGCGGGTGCCATCATATTGCTGCCTGTCTCCCTGCTTTCATTTTTACTGATGCGGAAATTTGTATTTAATGCCACCATCGAAGCCGAGAACCCGAACCAACCCTAAACGCCCGACAGCAGGTGCGAGAAGCCGATCATTTCCGGTACTTTCTCACCGTTCCTTTCAAACAGTTCGCTGATCTTTTTTGCTATGGGAACTTCGTAGATGAGGGAGGAGATGATGATCGTGAACTTTTCTGTCCGATACTCCGACACTAGATTGTCGCCATGCATTATTTCCTTTCCATTGATCTTTCTAGCGACATTCATACTGTTGTTGTCAAACAGTTTATAGGCCCGTCCATGCTGAAAGATATCTGTCTTAAGCAGCTTGAATGCGAATTGACCGATACCAACCAATGCAATTGGTTCATCTTTTGGCAGAGCGGCAATGGTCTCTTTTATTTTATCAAATATCTTATTGGAGTCGTTAATGTACTGGTCGATATGTTTCCTTATTGTGTTGTCAAATCTTACAGTAAACAGGCTTGTATTATCAGTTTGCTTCTTAAACAATCCATAAACTGCATGATAATCCTGGTTTGATGCGATGACCATTGTTTTATCACCGGTAACTGTTTTTGAATAATGGAACAGGCCCATTAAATTTTCAAAAGCAGTTTCTGTAAAGTGGTTTATGTGCTCAGCATTAAATTCCTGTAAAGGGGCGTGTATCACGTCGTAGTAATATTCAGCGTTTGGACATTCTAAATACAACGAGCCATTCTCATTGAGCAGGTTGTCGGTAATGCTGATTGTCTCACGGACATTGAGCACATGTTCTAAAACGTGAGATAAGATCACTACATCGAACTTACCAACCGTTCCAGGTATATCAAACAAGGAATGCTGGTAGCACTCGCAGCCAACTTCTTCTTCAGTTATCTTAATGCATGCCGATGAGGGGTCTATGCCTACAAGATTGTTGTAGCCGAGGTTCTTCAGCTCTTTTAGCATACCGCCGTTAGCACATCCAAGGTCTACAATCCTTGCGTTTTTATCAGGTATATGCTTACTTAAGAAAACGGCAGTTTCAATAAGCCGGTCTTTATCTTTTTGGGTGAAACCGCCTCCGGTTGATATGGTTTTGTCTTCATACTTTGATAACTCAGTATAGTACCAATCCAATTCGTTTTGCGTTACACGGGTATCTGCGAATACAAATCCGCAGGCGTTGCATTGCACCACATCATAACCTCCGTTCATAGGGTGTCGTTCAAACAGCTCGAAATCTATTTTAATTATCAGATCTTTAGATGTCGATTCACACACCGGGCAGTTACGTTCGCGACGGACTTGGCTCATTTATCTTTATTTAAATTTTGACACACCCAATGAGGATGAGCATTTTACGGGACTAAATGTAAAAGTTTTTCGTGACTTAATAGTAGATACGGTGTTTGCTTAACGAAAAACCCCTTAGAGGATTGAGGCCTTTTAGGGGTTTCGCGCCAAAGGGTATAATAAATTACCGGTCGAGGCTAAATCGCATGGTTTTATACATATTCTCGGTTCTAAATTTAATAAGGTATAAGCCATTGGGGATGCTTTTGCTTAGAGTAATGAGGCTATTGAGCGATTTATCAAAAATTGGGAGCGCTGCAGAATAGACTGTTCTTCCTGTCATATCTATTACATCTACTGTTACTTCTTGCAGGTTATTCATCCCGGGTAATTGACCCTTTATAGTTATTTCGCCTTTGTTAGGGTTAGGTGTGAGCGAGACCAACGTATCGATGCCAATATTTTGAATTGCAGTAGTTGCGCTGACCGTAATTGCGTAGGTAGACGAACCGCATAAATTGGTGTAGGTGATGATCGCAATACCTGCTGCGATACCACTAACAATTCCGCTGCCAGACCCTACAATTGCGGTGGAAGTCGAACCACTGCTCCATATTCCACCTGTCTGTGCAATTGTTAGTGTATCAGTTGCTCCGACGCTCAATATGGAAGGGCCGGTGATCGCAGGCATACCAGTAAAATAGGTAATCTTCCGTACTACATGGTTGAATGCGTCACCGATGTAAAGATTTCCACATCTGTCAAGCTCTGCTCCCCAAGGCTGGTTTAGTTCCGCCGCAGTAGCTGGACCGTTATCGCCTGACAAACCTGGTACACCAGTGCCGGCAACAGTTTGGATGTAACCTTCTTCGTCTATCATTCGCACACGATTGTTGTACGAATCATTAATATATATGTTTCCCGAAGGATCTAAAGCAACAGTTGAGGGGTAATAAAATTCCGCTGCAATAGCCGGGCCTCCGTCTCCGTAAAAACCTAATGTTCCATTACCGGCTATAGTGTTGATCTTGCCGCTGGTGTCTATCAGGCGTAGGCGTTGGTTGGACTGATCTACGACATAAATATTGCCGGTAGGTGACACGCAAATGCCTGTGGGGCCATCAATTATTGCCGCAGTAGCAGGGCCACCGTCCCCGCTAAATCCAATGCTTCCGGTGCCT
>CANJQU010000093.1 GCA_947476485.1 Chitinophagaceae bacterium | reverse complement strand
TACCGGTATCACGGAAGGCCCTGCAACGATCACTTATGCGCTAGGCACTGGTTGCTCGGTAACCCGTACTATAAACGTTGTTCCGGCACCCGGACCAGTAACCGGAAATACTACTATATGTACCGGTGGTGTTACGTATCTTTCTGATGCTACCGTAGGGGGTGCATCCTGGTCGAGCAGTGCCACAACAGTTGCCACCGTCAATCCTTCAGGAGCTGTGACCGGGCTGGCTTTAGGTACAGCAAGGATCACCTATTCGCTGGGCTCGGGATGTATAGCATCAACTACCGTAAGTGTAATTCCTTTACCATCACCGATCACCGGCAGCACACCAGTATGCCCCGGCGCTTCATTTGCATTGACCGATGCTTCGGGAGCCGGGACATGGAGCAGTACTAATACGGGGATCGCAACAGTAGGTTCAGGCAGCGGAATTGTAACAGGCATAAGCACCGGAATGGCAACAGTTACCTATTCGGCCGCAGGCGCAGGATGTATTGCTACAACAGTTGTTACCGTAAGTGTGGCAACGGCAATATACGGTACAATGAGTATGTGCCTGGGATCGGGCGTGGTATTACTTAACACATCTCCCGGCGGTATATGGTCAACTGCAAGTACCAACATAATCCTGGGATCAGCTACCGGGGTTGTTACGGGTACCACAGTAGGTACTGCCCTGGTTAGTTATACATTGACTTCCGGTTGTATCACAACCGCAATAGTAACGGTTAACAGTTATCCTGCCAGTATCACCGGCAGCGTGCCAATGTGTGTAGGCAACGGTATTACTTTAGGTGAAACGACCCCGGGTGGTACCTGGAGCAGCACGGTAAATGCCACAGTAAACGTTGCAGGTTATGTTACCGGTGTTGCGGCCGGTACTGCTACTATTTCTTATATACTTCCAACGGGCTGCAATACAGCTGTAGTAGTAACAGTTAATGCAATGCCTTCCGCTATCAACGGCAATCTTACCATATGCGTTGGTTCGGCAACACAGCTTTCCGATGCATTATCTGGTGGCATATGGAGTAGCAGCACATCTGCGGCAAGTGTTGGATCTGCCGGGCTGGTTACCGGGCTCTCAACAGGTACGACGATCATCAGTTATACAACAACTGCAGGTTGTGGCGTTGTTGCCGTCGTAACCGTTAATACAGCGCCCCCTGCAGTGTCAGGTAGTACGGCTTTATGTGTAGGCGCATCCGGAAATGTAACAATTTTAGCGGGTGGAGGCCTTTGGAGCAGCAGCTCCCCGGCAACAGCGACAGTAGGTTCTTCAAGTGGTATTGTTACCGGTGTGATACCCGGAGTTGTAACCATTACCTATGCTTTAGGTCTAGGTTGTTATTCTACAATGGCCGTTACCGTAACACCATTGCCACCCGCAATTACAGGCTCTTTATTTGTATGCTCAGGTAGCACCACGGCATTAACAGATGCATTACCGGGAGGCACATGGACCAGCAGTAACACTTCAGTTGCAACTGTGGGCAGCACTTCGGGCATCGTCCTGGGTGTTGGAGGTCCGGGCACAACAAGTATCACTTATGCTGTTGGTGGGGTGGGCTGCATCGCATCGAGAGTAGTTTCTGTTAATCCTGCACCATCGGCTATTACAGGCATCCCATCTATATGCGTTGGTTCTACAACAGCACTCACGGATGCCACTGCAGGAGGAACATGGAGCAGCAGTTACATATTTGTTGCTACTGTGGTTGGCTCTACAGGGGTAGTGACAGGTGTAACTGCAGGTACTGCAAGAATTACTTATACATCCGGTAGTTGTATAGCGACTTATCCCATTACCGTCAACGCGTTGCCGTCATCTATTGGCGGGGCAACTTCGGTATGTGTCGGTTCATCAATATCATTGAGCGACTTTACCCCGGGCGGTACCTGGACGAGCACCTCAAATGCATCGGTAGTTTCAACTGGTAGTACAACTGCGCTCGTAACCGGTCTTACCGCCGGCACAGCAACTATTACCTATTCAGTTGGCATAAACTGTTATAGAACCTATACCGAAACTGTCAAAGCCACACCGGCCGCGATATCTGGGAATCGGGGAGTGTGCGTAGGCTCCGTAACACCACTAACAGATGTAACTACTGGTGGCTTATCGTGGACCAGCAGCAATCCCCTGGTGGCAACAGTTTCTGCTTCAGGCCTTGTAACGGGCCTCACTCCAGGGACTTCAAATATTACGTATACATTGGCCTCCATGTGCGCCACATCGGCAACTGTAAGTGTAACCCCTATGCCGGCGGCAATCACAAATAATACTGCATTCTGCCAGGGTTCTTCCATCACGCTCAGCGATGCTACGGCAGGCGGCACCTGGAGCAGCAGCAATGTAAGCGTAGGAACGGTTGGTACAGCTTCAGGTATAGTATCTGGTGTAGGTGCTGGTAATGCTACGATCACTTATGCTCTTTCGGGTGCAGGCTGCCGGGCAACAACTGTCATTACGGTAAATGCGGCTTCCGGGGGTGCAGGTTCCATAACTGGATCCCTAACAGTGTGTGTGGCTTCAATAACAGCGCTTACGGATGCTATAGCAGGTGGTGTGTGGAGTTCCACAGCGACCAGTATTGCAACGGTGAATCCTCTTGGTGTGGTTAGAGGGATCACTCCAGGCACGGCGACAATATCTTATACGATCACTAATATGTGCGGCACTATAGCATCTTCCGCAGTAGTTACGGTTAATCCTTTGCCTTCCGCTGGCAGTATCACCGGCACGAGGGCGGTTTGCGAGGCTTCAACTACGGCGCTCACAGACGCTGCGCCAGGTGGTGTATGGAGCTCTACGGCTATAACTGTTGCAACTGTGAATCCACTTGGGGTGGTGACTGGTATCGCACAAGGCACGGCCACTATTTCTTATACGGTCACCAATAGCTGTGGCTCTGCAACAGCTTCGGTTGTAGTAACCGTAACGTCCGTGCCTGTTGATGGTGGCATCATCGGGCCCAGGTCCGTTTGTGCTGGTTCAACCCTGGCGCTTACGGACGTTATATCGGGTGGTGTATGGAGTTCTACTGCAACCAGTATTGCCACGGTGAATCCTTTTGGTGTGGTTAGAGGTATCGCTGCGGGTACGGCTACTATATCATATGCGATCACCAATATGTGCGGTACTGCTGCATCATTTGTTGTAGTAACGGTTAACTCAACACCGGTTGCCGGCAGCATCACCGGAACAGGTACAGTCTGTGCCGGGTCGACCACGGCGCTTACAAATGCTGCAACAGGCGGTGCTTGGAGTTCTACGGCGACCAGTATCGCAACTGTGAATCCTTTCGGATTGGTAAATGGTATCGCCCCGGGTACGACAACTATCTCTTATGTGGTGACCAATAGCTGCGGGACTGCGGCATCTTCGTTAGTAGTAACTGTCAATCCGCTGCCTGGAGCCGGTAGCATCACCGGGGCCAGTGCTGTTTGCGCCGGTTCCACAATTGCGCTTACAAATGCGGTAACAGGTGGTGTGTGGACCTCCAGCGCTACCGGTATTGCAACTGTCAATCCATTCGGTGTGGTCAGCGGTATCGCGCCGGGCCCAGCTACTATTTCTTATACGGTCTCCAATAGCTGCGGTACCGCAGCGTCTTCTGTTGCAATAACGGTCAATTCATTGCCGGTTGCCGGTAGTATCACCGGGACCGTTACTGTTTGTGCGGGTTCAACTACAGCACTTACTGATGCAGCAATAGGCGGTGTATGGAGCTCAACAGCTACCAGTATCGCAACAGTTAATCCTCTTGGGGTGGTAAGAGGTATCACCACAGGTACCACTACTATATCTTATACCGTCAATAATGCCTGTGGTACAGCAGTATCTTCAGTGGTAGTAACGGTTAATCCGCTGCTTGGTTCCGGTACGATAACCGGAACCAGTGCTGTTTGTGTTGGTTCAACCACGGCGCTTACAGATGTAGTAGCAGGTGGTGTATGGAGTTCCATCGCTACCGCTATTGCCACTGTGAATCCTTTTGGTGTGGTAAATGGTATATCTGCCGGCACAACTACTATATCTTATACAGTTACTAATAGCTGCGGTACTGCGGCATCCTCCGTTGTAGTGACGGTTAATTCGCTGCCGGTTGCGGGTAGCATCACCGGAAGCGGTTTAGTTTGTGCCGGTTCAACAACGGCACTCACAGATGCTGCAATAGGCGGTGTATGGAACTCAACAGCTACCGCTATAGCGACTGTGAATCCTTTGGGTGTGGTCAGGGGTATTGCACAGGGTACAGCAACGGTATCTTATACCGTCACTAATGCTTGTGGTACGGCAGCAACTTCTGTTGTGATAACGGTTAATCCGTTGCCAGTTGCTGGTAGTATCACTGGTACAGGTACTGTGTGTGCAGGTTCTGCAACAGCGCTCACCGATTTAGTAGCAGGTGGTGTTTGGAGTTCTGTTGCTACAAGTATCGCAACTGTGGACCTCTTTGGTGTAGTTAATGGGGTCGCGGCAGGTACATCCACTATCTCTTACACTATAACTAATAGCTGTGGCACCGCTGCATCTTCATTAGTTGTAACTGTTAATTCCATGCCGGTGGCGGGCAGCATTGCCGGGCCGGGCACTGTTTGTTCCGGTTCTGTAATAGTGCTTACAGATGCCGCAGTAAGCGGAGTTTGGAGTTCTACCGCTACCGCTATCGCAACTGTAAATCCTGTTGGTGTGGTCAGAGGTATCGCACCGGGTACTACAACTATATCCTATACGGTTACTAATAGTTGTGGCACCGCGGCAACTTCTGCCATTGTAACCGTTAATTCGCTGCCGGTGGCCGGCAGCGTCACCGGAACGGCCATCGTTTGTGCTGGTTCTACAACAGCGCTTACGGATGTGGCTGCGGGTGGAGTTTGGAGCTCGACAGCTACCAGTATTGCAACTGTAAATCCTGTTGGTGTAGTCAACGGTATCGCACAGGGTACAACCACCATATCTTATACGGTAACTAATAGTTGCGGTACCGCGGCATCTTCTCTGGTTGTCACAGTTAATCCGCTGCCATCCGGTGGTAGTATCACCGGAACGGCCACCGTTTGTGCCGGTTCTACAACAGCGCTTACGGATGTTGTAACAAGTGGTATATGGAGTTCTTCGGCTACCAGCATCGCAACTGTTAATCCTGTTGGTGTAGTCAGAGGTATCGCACAGGGTACAGCTACTATATCTTATACAGTAACTAATAGTTGCGGTACTGCTGCATCTTCTATGGTTGTCACAGTTAATCCTCTCCCAGTTGCCGGCAGCATTACCGGAGTGGGTACTGTATGTTCTGGTTCAACTACGGCACTTACAGATCTCACACCTGGTGGCATTTGGAGCAGCGGCACACCCGGCATTGCTACAGTTGCTGCCGACGGTACTGTAACAGGCGTCGCAGGAGGAAATGCAACAATATCTTACACGGTAACAAATAGCTGCGGAAGCTTAAGCGCGGCTTTGGTTGTTACTGTTAATGTACTCACTGCCGGTACAATCAGCGGCGCGTCAAGCGTTTCTGCGGGCGCCCAGATCACTTTGTCTGATGCTGTGACTGGCGGTGTGTGGTCTGCATCTAATGCCAACGCTACCGTAGGCGTTACGGGTCTTGTTACCGGCGTAACACCAGGTACGGTGACGATCAGCTACACAGTGACAAACAGTTGCGGAACAATTGCCGCAACTCAATTGATCACTGTAAATCCATCGGCTTCAGGCATTACCGGCGTACTTAGTGTATGTGCTGGTATGACAACTGCGCTCACTGACGCTACGCCATTTGGTACCTGGTCCAGCAGCAATATTTTTATTGCAACAGTTAGCGCATCGGGCCTGGTAACTGCAGGTGCCAGCGCCGGCACGGTTACCATTTCTTATACTGTGGTGGGCGTTCCAACAACGGTAGTAGTAACGGTAAATCCTAATCCTTCGGGTATAGGTGGTTCATCATCTGTATGTATCGGTTCGTCTGTAACGCTGAGCAATTTTTCCGCTGGCGGTGCGTGGACTACTTCTGCAGGTGCAACTGTAACAACGGGTTCTATGGTCACCACGTTCACCGGTACAGCAATCGGTATAAGTACGGTTACTTATACGCTGCCCACCGGATGTTTCAGAACATTTCCTGTTACCGTGAAAGCCCTGCCTACCTCTATCTTAGGCAATCTGGCTGTGTGCGGTGTTGGGGCGGTGACATTCCTGTCAGATGCAACAGCCGGCACATCATGGACCATCAGTCCGCTGGGTACCGCAACGATCAGTGCAACGGGGCGTGTGTATGGTGTGGCTCCTGGTACCGCGACCGTTACCTATACGGCAGCCAATACCTGCAAAACAACATCCGTTGTTACCGTAAATCCACTGCTCACTGTTGCTGCCATCTCCGGGGCTAACAATGTGAGCTCCGGTGCAACGATATCCTTGTCTGACGCTACGCCAGGTGGTACCTGGAGCAGCAGTAACAGCGCATTGGGCAGTGTCGATGCAGTGGGTAACGTAACCGGTGTGGGCACATCAGGTACTGTAACCATTTCTTACAAGATAATCTATGGTGGGGGAGGTTGCAGTGCCCTTGCTACCAAGCCAATCACCGTTCACACTCCTGCGCCACACGCCCACGAGGGAACGACGGTCGGGGGGACAATTGAGGTTAATGTTGGCGCAAACTATAACCTGGATGGTGAACCCTCCGGTGGTATATGGAGCAGCAGTAATCCAGACGTTGTTGCAATAGAGGGAGGATCAATTATTGGCATTGGCCCTGGCGCCGCTTATGTAACCCACATGATAACCGGCGAAGATGGCCAGATAACTACTATTGTTACCCCTGTCTTAGTTAGCCCGTTGTCTATAGATGTCAGGGTTATTCCTAACCCCAACAATGGCACATTCGTTGTGAAAGGCGCAATAGGTAGTTCAGAGGACGCTGCGGCAACGGTGGAAGTAATAGATGTACTTGGCCAGTGTATTTACAGTAATAGAATATTGGCCATCAACGGAAAGATCAGTGAAACAATTTCCCTGGATAGAACACTTGCCAATGGAATGTACCTGCTGAACATCATTAGTCGTAACGAGCGTAAGGTATTCCATTTTGTAATGGAGAAATAGGTACTGAATGACAGCGCAAGGGCAGGTGGGGACATCTGCCCTTGGTATGGAAATAAGTTATAGCGGGAAGTCCCGAATACGCTTTGCCAAATGGAGTATTTCAATGAAGTCACCGAAGGTGCTATAGTGTCTACTGAGCATTATAATTGATGTTTGATGATCGTTAAATATTGGTGGCATTTATGGTGCACATGCCAAACGGGGTTATCTGATTTTGAATTATTGTGCACTGTGAACCAGCATCAGTGGTCACTTCATCCATTGTTCGATAGTCTGCTGATCCAGCTCGGATGGGGTTGTGTTGGCTTCCACCATTCCGTTGTTTACCCACATGATCTGTGGATATTCGCCGCCGGTGATCTTTTCGAATGGCTCGTCGGCGAGGCGGGTATGGGGAACATCTTCGGCGTTTGAGGCTGCCCAGAATTCACTAAGCGCTACCGAAGTATCGCCAATGACAAGGTAGAAGGGGAGGGCAGGGTTGCGGGCTTTCATTTCGTGCATAATAGCTGCAGCCCTGCGGCAATGACTACATTCCGGGCTGGCGAAAGTAATGATATACTTGCCTTTTGTGAGGTCGATAGCCGGGGCGTTTTTCTGGTCGGCATAAATAGCAGACAGGTCGATCTTGTATGGTTTAAAAAAGGGGTTCATCAGATAAGCCAGCGAAAAAGCACAGATCATGTGCGCCACCGGAACGAAATTTGACCAAACGAGTGTAAAGCCCTTGTGATAGCGAATAAGTACCCCAATTACCAGCATCAGTAAGCCGTTCTTTATCAGCGAGGTTGATGGCGACATCCATATGTTGTTGCCGAAGCAACCGCAGTTCACTTCATTGCCGGACCTTATCCACAGCCACCCCAGGTAGATGGAAAAGCCCGCCAGCAGGACAAAAGCCGCTTTCAACACCCAGTTCCTTTTCCCGAAATAATGGAATATCATCAATGAGCCCAGGCCGGCTTCAATGCCGATGAAGAACCGTGCAAGGATAGCTGCGGTAAGATAATGCACATGTGCCTGGCCGGCTATGTTGTATTCAAACGCCTGGATAGTGGGGTATAGCTTGGTATAGGCGGAAAAGACGAATGTAGCCCCTGTGGCAATGGCTAATATTATATAAACTATTTTTGGTATATTTTTCATACTTTGTTTTTGAAATGATAGCTTTACTTAAATCGCCGCAAATATCACTGATGTTAATCCCGAAAGTAGTGAGGATTTTCAATATTTAAGAATTTTCGGGATTGTAAGACTATGTTCCTGATCTTACTGATGCTAAACTTCAGCAGTTTGGCCCCGAGCCAACTACCCCAGACCGGCGGCAAGCGGGGGCATTTACTCCCGGTCGTGGCTTAACGGGCGCCCAAGAACGGAGGGGAGGTGTAGCGAGTTCTCGTTGCTCATATTATTTGTTGCGCTCGTTATGGGGCATCTTAGTTACCAAATTGTTGTACTGCTAATGCCCGAAAATAGTCTATGCCCCATTTCTGAAAAATAAAAAATGTGGGGTTGTGGGGCATTTGCTAATTTTAATTTACTGGTTTATACTTAGTTATGTATAATGCCATGTCCCGTTTATGCCCCACGTGGGCAGGTGGTGGGTAATATCTTGTCTGCAGAATTTTGATTTTATTAAAGGTCTCGGCCAAATCCGGAGTACCACATAATGTCTCAAATATTACCCCATTCTTACCCCATTTTTACCCACTGCCTGTCACAAAGAATTTGTTTGATTTGGTAACATTAAAACGGGAGTATAGGGATTACTGCGGATGGGTTGGAGAAACATGCACAAGGAAAAGTGCGAGATCCGGCACAAAGGTAAGCTCTAAAATAATGGGCAGCAAAAAAAGAATCCCACAATTTCAGATCAGGATCTTAGTGGAAAACAGGATAAAAGGCTCCATTGATGTAAGGTGTGTGGCCAGCAGGTGCTAGTGCAGCCACTGGCGCCGTAAAGACACGGGTAAACGTTAGCATCCTTAAGCCGGGTCTTTACTACATAACACTGAAACGGGAGGGTGGGGTGATGGTGGTGAAGTTTGAGAAGAGATTATCAGTACCTCAGCAGAGGTTCGCAAGATCAAAGGATGATAGGATTACGCGGATACAAGCCACTCAATTGCCCTGGTTCAGGTAGGGGAATAATTAGCTAAAAGTCATACTGTGGGACTCTCAAAGCGCAGTATTTTGGCTAAAGCCTATGAGTTTTTCATTTTACCTCCCCGACCTAAAGGTTAGGGCTACTTAAATTATATTTCCTGAAATGCAATTTCCCTGGTGCAACACATCATCGTTTACAGTTTGACTTCGGTACACGCAATTTGATTTCTTCATACCTATTCTATAAACTTTTCGTACTGTAATTCTTAGTCCTAACCTTTTTTAACGTAGTAAATTGCGGCCAAACTGTTATATTCGCATCCTAAATCTCATCGATCTAAATGGTACAAACAGATTATATACATGTGCCTTACGGCAGAACAGTGCATGGAGAGGAAGAGGTGGCAGCAGTGGTAAACGTACTGCGCACATCTACACAAATGGGCAAGAATGTCCGTGAAATGGAAAGCCGCGTTGCGGAACTGTACAAAAAGAAGTATGGCATTGGTGTTAACAGCGGCTCATCGGCCCTGTATCTTGCCGCCGACCTTATGAACTATGAGGCTGGCAGTGAGATCATCACCCCTGCGCTTACGTTCTCTACTACGGTGGCCCCACAGGTAAAGAAAGGCTGGATACCGGCTTTTGTGGATGTGGAAGAAGGTACCTATAACATTGACGCCAATAAGGTGGAGGAAATGATAACGCCAAAAACAAAGGCGATGATCATACCGAACCTGATGGGTAACCTGCCTGACTGGAAGCAACTGCGCGAAATAGCCGATAAGCACAACCTGTTCGTACTGGAAGACTCAGCCGATACTATTGGTGCAGAGATAGACGGTGCATCGAGCGGACGCTATACTGATATGAGCACTACCAGTTTCTATGGCTCACACATCATCAACTGCGCCGGCAACGGAGGTATGCTGTGTGTGAACACAGAGGCGCTTTACGACCGTGGCCGCCTGCTGCGTAGCTGGGGCCGCAGCTCTTCGCTATTTGTAGAAAGCGAGAAGATAGAGAACCGCTTTAACGTAGAAATAGACGGCATACCTTATGATGCGAAATTCGTATTCGAGGAGCCGGGATACAATATTGAGCCATCTGAGCTTGGAGCCGCATTTGGACTGGTGCAACTGGATAAACTGAATAAGAACATAGATACCCGCACAACGAACTACAACCGTATGCGCGAGTTCTTCACCCAGTATGAAGAGTTCTTTATCCTGCCGAAGCAATTGCCAAACTCACGTACCGGCTGGCTGGCTTATGCCTCCACTATCCGTGAGACCGCACCATTCATACGCCGCGACCTGCAGATATTCCTGGAGAAGAGGAACATACAGACGCGTACCGTGTTTACGGGTAACATCCTTCGTCAGCCGGGCTTTAAGAATGTTGCGAGCAAGGTATCGAAGAATGGCTATACGGAGTCGGACAGGGTAATGCGTGGCGGTATGCTGCTGGCGTGTCATCATGGCCTGAACGATGAGCAGATCAGCCATGTAATGGAGAGTGTCACCGAGTTTATGAAATCAATCTAAGTTAATGGTATTTGATCTTATTTTACTGGTATACCTTGCATACAAGAACAGTGTAAGGGCAAAGCTGAAAGCGCAGAATGCAATAGCATGGGCGTTCATCACTGCTGCGTCCTTTCTGCTTTGCTATTTCGGGGGGTACCTTTTTGTAATAGTCTTTTTCTGCCGTGATGTGGTGAAACTGGGACTGGTGAGCTCTGCAGATTATAAAACGAAGCAAGCGATAGCACAGCAACTGGTGCAGTCTTTTGCGTCGAACCCGCTGCACCTGATCACTGTTGAACTGTTCGGGCTAGGCGGTTACCTGATCATCCGGTACATACTAGACCGTATGCCTGATAAGAAGCAGCCTGAAGTACACTGGATGGACAAGATGGGGGAGCAGTAATAATGTGCAAATGTGCAAATAGGGAAATAGGCAAATAAGGAAATAGGGAAATGTGCAAATGATTGTGTAGCGGAACTTTTAATAAGTGAATTTTGATAGCCCGATGGATGAATTTCCATCGGGCTATTTTGTTTTCAACACGTATATTTACTAAGCCGAAAAAACAAAACTATGCTAGAGATCTTACTCCTCGTGAGCCTGACCAGGAAAATAGCTGCTATTGCCGAAAGAAAAGGCGTAAAGCCTGGTACGTGGAAATTGTATGTGATCCTGGCCTGGTTCGGTGGTGAATTTGCGGGTGGTTTCGCCGGAGCTTTGCTTTCCCTGGATAGGATCCTGATCTATCTTCTTGCGATCTGTTGTGCTGTTGCTTCCTACTTCCTGCTCAGGTACAAGCTGAATAGTATGCCAGATGTGATTGCTGACGACTGGATAAACCATATAGGCGAAAAGGAAGACCGGGATGCATCGCTACCAACCCAGCAAGGTCTTTAGCTTCGCCATACCACTCTTACTCACCGTTACTTTTGCGCCGCAATGCAGGAGCGCAATATGGCTTTCCTTTTCATATGGCTCAATGCTTTTCAGTTGCGTCACCGGTACCAGGTATGAGCGGTGCACCCGCACAAACTGCTGCGGGTCCAGCGTTTGCTCGATGTGTGAAAGAGTGCTCTTTTTGAGGTAACTACCTTCCTTAGTGAATATTTTAATATAGTCGTCGTTTGCCTCAATGTAGTATATCTCCTGTGCGGGGATGATGCGGATCATGCTGTTGTCTTTCACCACAATGCGGTGCTGATAGCCTTCATAGATATTGTTTTCGAGCAGCGGGGCCACCTGTGGTTGTTCTTTTGTGCCTGCTTGCTGCAGCCATTTCTGTATCGCCTTATCAAACCGGCTTTTGATGATGGGCTTTAGTAAATAGTCGATAGCATGGGCTTCAAATGCTTTCAGCGCATATTCATCAAATGCGGTTGTAAATATCACCGAAGGCGGATTGTCCAGCAATTCCAGCATTTCAAAACCATTGAGCCTGGGCATTTGTATGTCCAGGAAGATCAGATCGGGTGTAAGATCCTGTATGGCTTTGAAGCCCTCAAATCCATCGCCGCACTCTGCGACCACTTCCACTTGTTTGTAGGGTTCCAGGAGTGACCTCAGCAGTTGCCGTGCAAGCGGTTCATCGTCTATCAGTATTACTTTGTACATGATGTTGCGGTATTTTTAATGTAGTAGTAAATGTCTCGCTATCGCTTTTGGTGTCCAGCAGATCTGTCCGGGCGTAAAGGAGGTAGAGCCGTCGTTTTACACCCTCCAGCCCAAAGCCGGTACCTCGGGGCGGCTGGGCATTTGCATCATAGGGGTTAGTGACTGTAAAGGTAAGGAGCGGCCCATCCATTGCAATATGAATTGTGATAGTAACGGTACCGGTTCTGCCATACAGGCCAAATTTGATCGCGTTTTCCAGTATTGGCTGCAGCAAAAAGGGAGGAATGACGGCATCATCGGTATATTCTTTCTCAAAATGCACCTGCAGCCGGTCGCCAAACCTTACCGATTCGATAGCCAGGTAAGATTGGATATACTCCAATTCCTCAGCAACCGGCAAAGTATCTTCCGACTCTCTTTTTACTGAACTGCGCAAAAAATCAGATAGCTTCCCGATCATTTCCTGCGCCCCGTCCGGAGATATATTTATGAGCGCATTTATAGAGTTGAGGCTGTTGTATAAAAAGTGTGGCTGCAACTGCTGGCGCAGTTTAAAAAGCTCGGCTTCTTTAAGCAATATTGAAGCATCTGTCTGTTGCTGAAAGCGGCTATCCAGCGTGGTTATGTTTTTACGTAGTGCACTGATCGTAGCCACCCAGCTATTGAATATCCAGATAAAAAGAAAACGAACGATCAGCGTCTCTTTCAGCCAGAGCTTGTATGGCTCACTATCTATGCCTACCAACCATTTAAGGGTTTCAAATTCGGCCCCTGCCGTGACACCGCTCACTACCAGCGCCATGAAAAGCCCATAGACGGTTATTGCTGCCGTAGTGGGATAAGCACGTATCAGCAATATGATGCCCCACGATGAAAGACAAAGCAATACACAACTGCATGCTGCATCCTTTATGGCGAGGTTCCAGTTGAAATGAACGACACTGTGAAGAATAAACAAGTGCTTCGCCAATACAATGAGCATCAGCAAAAGCACCATCCAATGTATATTTTTCTTTATCGAGCGCAAAGGAAGTAGTTAGTCATAAGTCTTAAGTCGTATGTCAGCGAATAGGAGAATACGCGGAAAAATATTTCCATTACCCGACTGCGGCCCACAGCGGTGCTGCAACCATTTCCGCTTCGCGGACCATTGAGAATAACAATCCGCCGTTCTTCAGTTCCACCGGTTGCAGGTCTTTCACGGCCAGCATCCGCCAGCACATTGTGCGCCCATGGCGATCAATGAATGTAGCTTCTTCGTTCTTCCCTGCCTCCCGGGCTACCGATAGCCCATGTTCTTCATCATCTGCGTAAACGAGCCGCCACTGCTCCTCGTACTGATCTGTAGGCAATCCCTCACATTCAATACGGTAAATGATCTGTGCTGTAAATGATCTCATATTTTCAAATTAGTCTAAAGTAGAAAGTAGAAAGCTGCTATTTTATTCCTGATGCCGGGATGATATTGTCAATTCCTAACCACCAATTACCCTTAGTAGGATTTGATCTCAATGCTGCCGAAAGAAACATTGCCGCGAAGTATCAGCAACTTTTTGTTCTCATTAGTTGTTGCGGTTTGTATGGTCCGGGCATCTTCAACGCTGCCAAACGATGTATTGATGTCATTCTGTATTTCCCAGTGCGAGGGCACAACCATCTCGACACCTCCAAACGATACCCGGAAATCCAATACAACGGACGGTTCCGTAAAATCGGCCGTACTTAGATTTAGTTCGCATCCTGCAAAGGTTACAGACACCAGGCCGCCTTTAAAATCTTTGGAGGTCACTACTTCTTTCTTCCCGCCAAAGGTCACATCAATGTTCAGATTGCTTTCCGTAGTGACTGTTGCATCCATAATGTTGCCCGGAAGGCATCTGTCCCTGCGGGGGCGGAAAGCGATTGCCAAACCTCCAACGATGAACATGAGCGGCCATATGTAGCGGGTAGATGGTTTGCCCATGATCATGAACTGCGGGGTGATATTGACGATACCAACCAATATGAGTATCCACCAGGCGTTGTTACGGAAATTATTCTTGATACCTACTAAGATACCAACGGCAATCAATATCAACGGCCACGACTCCTGAAGGCTGAAATAGGGTAGCAGCCCCATAGTGTGCAGCATGAGCAGAATACCAACTATAACAATACCTATTCCAAAAAACCTACGGTTCTTCCTTCTTTCCTCCCGGTATTTCTTAAAATCGCCCCGGTAATAATTACGGTCTCGCATATTAATAAATTATGACCCAAAAGTAGCAATAACGTTGTGTGCGTTAAAAGGGTATTAGGTAGAAAAATAGACGGCGGCGGTAAATGATGGGAAATGGTCGGTAAACAGTTTTTTGGCGTTTAATTGAGTTGGACCAAACAGGCATGACATCTACCTGCAATATGTGCTTACGCACTTATCCAACGGCTACGCTGGTTCATTTGCGGGAAATCAGGCAATAGGAACAAATTGTCTCTAAGGAGTATTTTTATAGCATCGCCAGCTTGTACACGGTATCCCAATTTCGGGTAGTTGCAGCAAGGCCCAGCTTACGCTCGAGGTAAGAGTTGGAGAAATGGGTACGGGTATAATTTCTTGCAAAAATGTAAACTTCGCTTTTTACGACCCTGGCATATTCTGCATCATTTGAGTATACTCCCAGCGTACCGTTAGCGGCCCTTTCCGGGACATCAGACAGCAACGTTACATACCATTTATCGGTATCATTTTGCTTGAGACTGGCAAAAGGATTGTTGTCAATAATATCCCTTATGTCATCTGTGGTCCTTAAAATAACAGGGACTTTAAACCCGAGGGCTCTTTCCAGGTAAGGCTCTATCATCCAGCGCAGGCTATCGCTATCAGATCCTTCGGTTTCAAAGATCACGTTACCACTTTGAACGTAGGTAGAAACATTTTTGAAACCGAGGAATTCAAAATGCTTCTTTATGTCCGCCATGTCTGTGGAGTTGCCATCAACAGTATTAACACCGTGCAGAAAAGCTACATACCTCATAATGCTCTGTTTTACTGAAAGCGAACTTAAATAAAGTTCACAACTGCAAACAAATAATGGGGTAAAAGCAGAAAATCAATACGTGTACAACAACCAGTATCTCCTAAGCGCCGACCTCTACTCCCAGTTCTTCGGCGAGGTCTTTTTCTACTCGGAGGTTATCAATGATAAATATCTGCCGCTGGGGCGTGTTCTTTCCCATATAGTATTCCAGCAGCTTTTGTATCTGTGCATCCTGGCTCAGCAGCACAGGGTCTTTGCGTATGTCTTCGCCAATGAACTGCGCAAATTCTTCTGGTGATATTTCACCCAGGCCCTTAAAGCGGGTTATCTCTGCCTTGCTGCCGATCTCGTGTATGGCACGTTGCCGCTCTTCATCGCTGTAGCAATAGATGGTCTTTTGCTTATTGCGTACCCGGAACAAAGGGGTTTGTAAGATGAATACATGATTATTGCGCACCAGGTCGGGGAAGAACTGGAGGAAGAACGTCATTATGAGCAGGCGAATGTGCATCCCGTCCACATCGGCATCTGTGGCTATCACTATGTTGTTATAGCGGAGCCCGTCCATGCCCTCCTCAATATTCAGGGCATGTTGCAGCAGGTTGAACTCTTCATTCTCGTACACCACTTTCTTGGTAAGCCCGTAGCAGTTAAGCGGCTTACCCCGCAGACTGAATACAGCCTGTGTTTCAACCTGACGGCTTTTGGTAATAGACCCGCTGGCGCTATCTCCTTCGGTAATAAATACCGTCGACTCCTGCTGCTTCAGGTTATACTCATCACGGCCCTTGGTCGGTGGTTCATCGTTAAGATGTATTCGGCAATCGCGTAGCTTTTTGTTGTGCAGATTGGCCTTCTTGGCGCGCTCATTGGCCAGTTTGCGAATACCACTAAGCTCTTTGCGCTCACGCTCGCTTTGCTCTATGCGTTTCTTCAGCGCATCTGCCACGGCGGGGTTCTTGTGCAGGAAGTTATCAAGCTCTTTGTTCAGGAAGTCGCCGATAAACGCTTTCATGCCCGGTCCGCCTTCCCATACAAACTGTGATCCCAGTTTGGTCTTGGTCTGCGACTCAAACACTGGTTCCTGCACCCTTACTGAAACAGCAGCGCAGATACTCTGCCGCACATCGGATGCATCATAATCCTTTTTATAAAAATCACGAATGGTCTTCACAAACATCTCCCGGAAGGCTGCCTGGTGCGTGCCGCCCTGTGTGGTGTGCTGTCCGTTCACAAAAGAGTAAATATCCTCGCCATAGTCGCCGGTATGGGTGAGCGCTATTTCTATGTCATTGCCTTTCAGATGAATGATGGGGTAGCGCAGATTATCGGGATTGGTCTTGCGGGTAAGCAGGTCCAGCAGGCCGTTCTTTGAAATGTAGTTCCTGTTGTTGAAATGTATCTGCAGGCCGGCATTCAGGAAGCAGTAGTTCCATACCTGGTTCTCCAGGTACTCGTGCAGGAAGTGGTAGTTTTTAAATACGGTTTCATCCGGCCTGAAAACAACCAGCGTCCCGTTTGGTTCAGTTGTAGTGGTTTCTTTGTGATCCTTCGTGAGTATACCCCGTTCAAATTCAGCTACCTTCGTGCGGCCATCGCGGAAAGACGCTACTTTAAAGTATTTGCTCAGTGCATTTACTGCCTTTGTACCCACACCATTCAGCCCCACTGACTTCTGGAACGCCTTGCTGTCGTACTTGGCACCTGTGTTGATCTTGCTCACCACATCCACCACCTTGCCCAACGGTATACCGCGACCAAAGTCACGCACGGTTACGCCGCCCTCAGCGATAGTAAGCTCTACACGCTTGCCCTGTCCCATTGCAAACTCATCGATGCAATTGTCCATCACCTCCTTCACCAGCACATAGATGCCATCATCCACACTGCTGCCATCGCCAAGTTTACCTATATACATGCCCGGGCGCAGGCGTATATGCTCCCTCCAGTCGAGGGATTTGATACTGTCTTCGTTATATTGATTGAGTAAGTCGGCCATTATTGTTTACCTCAAAAGTTTAAGCCAAAAATACAGGTTTTATTTGCTTACTTGGCATTTTCTCAATTCACTATTTATATTAGATTTGGTGAGTAAAACATAGTTAAATGCAATATCCTAAATATACGGAGCTCTCTATATCGGACGACTTTGATGTGTTTGAATTCTTCAGTATTGGAGAGAATGGTAGCATATTAAAAAAGGTACAATTCACAAAAACACAGTACAGTAATATTTACAATCTGGGGTTTGGGGATAAACAAGAAGACGGCGTTATTGATGACGTACATGACTCAAAAAATGGAGACCGGGACAAGGTATTGGCTACTGTTGCCGGGATAATTTATGAATATACCTCTATTTACCCTGAGCGGAGAATTATTTTTATTGGCAGTACCGCGGCCAGGACAAGGCTATACAGGATGGCCATTAATAAAAATTATGAAG
>CANJQU010000092.1 GCA_947476485.1 Chitinophagaceae bacterium | reverse complement strand
TTACTTTTTTCGTTTCTCTTTTCGTGCTCATGATGCAGTTCTTCTGGCTCTACATGGACGAGATGATCGGCAAAGGTCTCAATATATGGATCATTGTTCAGTTGCTGGTTTATATGTCCACCACTCTTGTCCCATTGGCTTTACCCTTAAGCGTCCTTCTTTCCTCCATCATGACCTTTGGAAATATGGGTGAAAATTTCGAGCTTGTCGCCATCAAGTCATCAGGTATTTCCCTTTTGCGCTTTATGCGCCCGCTGTTCCTGTTCATCCTCGGCCTTTCGGGTCTTGCGTTCCTGTTCAGTAACGATGTGATACCCGTTGCTAATCTTAAAGCGCTCTCTTTACTCTACGATGTCCGCAATTCGAAACCTGCGCTCAACATCCGGCCCGATCAGTTCAACGGCGATATTCAAGGCTATTCTATCCGGGTGGGCAGTAAGGACAAGGAAGGAAACACCATTCACGATGTGATCATTTATGACCACACCGATATGATAGGCAATGACAAAGTGGTAATGGCCAAAGAAGGTGAAATGATCCCGTCACCAGATAAGCAATCATTGATTTTTCGCCTCAGGGATGGCTGGCAATACCAGGAAGGATACGAGCGGGGATCACATAATTTCACCCAGACCCGTGCCCACTTCGCCAAATACGATAAGGTGTTCGACCTCTCGGGTTTCAATTTCACCCGCGCCAATGAAAACCTCTTCAAGAATGCCGACCAGATGATGAATGTGGCGCAATTGTCTGAAGCCATAGATAGCCTCGGCAAGGACAAGCGCAGGAGCTATAACAATATGGGCGGTTACATGGCTCCTTATGTCACCTACAATAATAAAGCTAAAGAAGGTGATACGCTTGCAAAAAGACTAAAAAAGAACACCCTCGCCATTCAAAAATATGACTCATCCTTCCTGAAGTTGGTGCCTGATTCCATCCGGGGTATCGTCATGCAAACTGTAGTTAACAATCTTCGCAGTTTTAAATCGCTTGCTGATGCCAACTCGCTCGATAAAAAATTACAGCAGGAACACTATCTGAAGCTGGCAGTGGAGCTGCACCGGAAATTCACGCTGCCGTTTGCCTGCATCCTTCTTTTTCTCATCGGCGCTCCGCTGGGCGCTATCATCAGAAAAGGTGGACTGGGTATGCCGCTGGTCATAGCCGTTGTGTTCTTCATCACATTTCACATTCTCAATATTACCGGGGAAAAACTCGTGAAGGCGGGCTCTGCTTCGCCATGGCTGGGCATGTGGATGTCTACACTTATCTTGTTGCCTTTGGCATTCTGGCTTATAAAGGCGGCCCGCAATGACTCACAGATATTTACTAAGGAATGGTATCTTAGAGTATGGCGGGCAACTAAGAAATTAATGCCCGTAAAAAACAATACAGTTGCTTAGAAAGTGGAACCTGACATACAACCCCTGGTTTATTTTTCCATTCCTGCTATGGGTGATAGTTGGAGGTGTGCTGCAGTTGTTGTTGACTAAGGAACAATTGTTCTATGCGGTCAATACCCGTTATACAGGTTTTACCGATGTCTTCATGTATTACATGACATGGCTCGGCGAGGGGTGGTTCATTATTATCGCGTTATTGCTGCTCCTGGGCATTTCAAAGCTTCGTAACCTTTGGTTTTTTATCACGGCAACTTTATGCAGCGTCACTCCCTTGATTATTCAGCAGGCTTTAAAGGAATATTTTAAAGCGCCGCGCCCGCATGCCTATTTTCATGATACCGCCGGAATGCATTATCTGCCTGCGTGGCCCAGTCTTGTCAACAACAGCTTCCCCTCAGGTCATAGCGAAGGGGCATTCAGTTTTTTTTGCCTGGCCTCCCTTTTGTTGCCGGAAAAGTATAGCAGGTTAGGGTTCCTGTTTTTTGTGCTTGCACTAGGTGTGGGTTATTCGCGTATCTATCTCACGGCCCATTTTTTTGAAGATGTGTATGCCGGGAGTATTATTGGCGGAATTGTTACAACGATCATTTACTCTTTTATGTATCAATTTAAAGCTCGTTTTTCCAAAGAGAAAATAGACTGATCTGCTCATGCCGAATTATTTACGATATATCATCATTATCCTGGCCGGAGCATTGCTGTTCTTTCCGTTTCTTGGCCAGGTACATTTATTCGATTGGGACGAAATAAACTTCGCAGAGTGCGCCCGCGAAATGATGGTGTCGAAAGATTATCTCCGCGCGCAGATCGACTTTATGCCTTTTTGGGAAAAGCCGCCGCTGTTCATATGGATGCAGGTGTTGTCGATGAAGGTTTTTGGGGTAGGGGAGTTTGCTGCTCGTTTTCCTAACGCGTTGATAGGGGTGATCACTCTTGTCACACTATTTTATGTGGGCAAGCGTGTGGTTAACAAACAAATGGCCGGTTGGTGGGTGCTGTTATATGCCGCCACATGGTTGCCTCACTTTTATTTTAAGTCCGGGATCATAGATCCAACCTTCAACCTCTTTATTTTCCTCGCTTTCTTCCAGGTCTACCTGCTTCGTTTTTCAGACCGCAAGCTATTGCATGCATTGCTTGCCGGTTTGTTTCTTGGCCTCGCCGTGCTTACGAAAGGCCCCGCTGCAATACTGATCGCCGGTCTTGCGCTGGCAACATACCTGGTGGTATACCTGGTAGTTAACAAGGGGCTCAGGGATGTGAAGCTTAAGTATTTTATTGTTGTTGGCATATGCGCCTTGCTTCCCATGCTTGCGTGGCTCATAACTGCGGTGACCGCCAATGGCGCGGCCTACGGCAAATGGTTCCTGCATGAATTCTTCACCTACCAGGTGCGCCTGTTCAGTACAGAAGATTCAGATCATGGCGGTCCGTTCTTTTATCATTTTATCGTGCTGCTGCTTGGTTGTTTTCCGGCATCGGCATTTGTTTTCCAGTACTCAAAAAGAAAGCACGAAAGCAGCGAGCGGCAAACCGACTTTACTATGTGGATGTGGATATTGTTCTGGGTAGTGCTCATACTGTTCTCTATTGTTAAAACCAAGATCGTCCATTATTCATCCTTATGTTATTTCCCGCTCACTTTCCTGGCTGCCGTTCAGATGTACCGGCTGAGCAGTGAGCCGTCCAGGCTGAAAGGGGCTGTGAAAACTGTGCTGCTTGTGGTGGGTTCGCTCATCGCCATTCTTATTGCAGCAATACCCTTGGTAGGTTTGAACAAGCAAAAGCTTGTACCCTATATTGCCGATCCCTTTGCCGTGGGTAACCTTGGAGCAAACGTGCCATGGAGTTATACTGAATGCTTGTGGGGAATAGTGTACCTGGCGGGCATCTGGGTAGCGTTTGTCCTTATGCGCAGGAATTTCAGGAACGGGATGTTGCTGCTGTGCTCATTGCAGATCGTTATAATCCAGGCCACAGTAATTCACTTTACGCCCAAGGTCGAGGCTTACTCTCAGAAAGCCGCAATAGATTATTACAAAAGCTTTCAGGGCAAGGATGTTTATGTGCATGCCCTGGGTTTCAAAAGTTACGCAGCTTTTTTTTATACACAGAAACAGCCTGCCACAAATGCTGATTACCGCAGCTTGCGGGTGGATAAAAATGGTAAAGACGTACAGCCGATAGCTAATGAGCCGTGGCTGCTGTCAGGCGAAGTGGATAAACAGGCCTATTTCATCTGTAAAGTGCAGGACAGCGCCCGGTATGCGGCCTTGCCGCAACTGGAGGTGACCGGCGGCAGAAATGGCTTTATTTTTCTTAAGAGAAAGTGAGTGTAGCTTATCCAACAAAGTACATTTTCAACACCCCTTTATTTTTTGCTTCGATCTCGCCGCGGTAGGTGCATTCAAACTCGTCTTTAACCAGGTCGTAAGTGGTCTGCGAAATATTTACCCTGCCTGCCTCGCTCTTTTCTTCCATTCGGGCAGCGGTATTTACAGTATCACCCCATATATCATAAGAGAATTTGATCACACCAACAATGCCGGCAACCACATTGCCGCTATGTATGCCTATACGCACCTCAAAGGTTTTCTCTCCCAGTTTCTTTCTTCGTTCGGTCATAAACGATGCGATCTCTCTTGCTGCATTCACCATTGCAGTAGCATGTTTCGCATTCGCTATCGGGAGACCGCAAACAGCAAGATACGCATCGCCCACCGTCTTTATTTTTTCAATTTTATGTTTGCGTATGATCTCATCAAAAGCCTTGAAGCAACTGTGCAGCTCATCCACAAGTTGTTGTGGTGTCATCTTTTCGCCTGCTTTTGTAAAACCCACAAAATCAGTGAACATTACCGTGACGTTCTCGAAATACTTGGCGGCTGCAGTGCCTTTTTCCTTCAGCTCATCGGCCACCTCTACTGGTAAGATATTAAGCAGCAGGTCATCGCTTCTTTTCTTTTCCCCTGCCAGCAGTTTATTCGACCTTTTTTGCAGGTTGTAATTTCTGAGTACGAACAGGATCACCAGCAAAAGCAGTGCTATGCCTGTCATGAAGAAGATACGCTCATCATGCTTTTTTGCGAGGACAAGGTTTTTAACGTCCTGCTCCCGTTTGCGCTCCAGTTCTATGATCTTTATTTTGTTCGCACTCCCGAAGACCGAGTCGTGCATGATCACGTATTGCTGGTAGCTTTCCAGCGCACCTGCATAGTCCCCTGTCTCCTTTTGTGCCTCCGATAAATGGAGGGAATAAGTCTGTAAATAATCCAGGTCGCCTATTTCTTTAGCAAGCGAAACCGCTCTGTTCAGATAGTCTAAAGCAAGGCGCAGGCTTTCCTTTTTTTCATTCGGCGGCTGTGCAACAATGCTGTCCCGCGCCATGGCCAGGTAGCATGCACCAATATTCCCCAAGTTGGCGATCAGGTCATTTTTATTGCCAAGGTCTTCAAACATCTTTATCGCTCTTAGTCCGTATTCAAGCGCCTTAGGGTAATTGTGCAGGCTCGCGTATGCACTGCTGATATTGCCCAGATCGGATGCCATGCCGTGCTTATTGTTAACTTCTTCAGCTATTTTCAACGCCCGCATACTATACTCCAGGTTCTTGTCATAGTTGTTCAGGTTGTTGTAGGTGTTGCCAATATTCCCAAGGGTGATCGCGATCCCTTCTTTGGAACCGAGCTCTTCAAATATTTTTAGCGCTTTTGAGTAATAGTCGAGCGCTGAATTATAATTTTCCTGGTTGTTGTAAATATTGGCGATGTTCCCGTAATTGCCTGCAACAGCTTTCTTGTCTCCAAGCGCCTCATTTATTTTCAATGACTTTAGTGCATATTCCAGCGCCTTCGGATAGTCTGACCGCGACATATTGTTTACGCCCACCATGCCGTTGGCAATGGCTATCCCCTTTTTCCAGTCCAGTTTTTCGGCCATGTCCAGGGCTGACTGGCCATATTTTATTCCCTGGGCCGGGTCTATGTTTACATAAGCATAAGACAGGGCGTTCAGCACCTTCACATTATTGGTGTCGTCTTTGGCTTTCGGTAGTTCTTTGAGCAGCGAGTCAATAAGAGCCTGCCCTTGCAGCCGGGCAGCGCAGGGTGAAGTACCGAACAAGTACAATGACAGGATGAGCCACTTTATTTTCAGTTGTCAGCGGATTACAACTCAATTTACGACATATTATTTCCGGCGGCAAAATACATTTTCCGTTTGCCTTTGTTTTTACCCGGTTTGCCGATGGCCTGTTCCGGAGCCTCCAGGGATAACGGCCTGATCATGATTTTTCAACTGCGGCATTATACCATTGCCTATGGCCCTGTTTTTGTTCATACAACCATGCACCTTTAGGTAAAAAAGGAAAATGATAATAATTGGTTTTCATATATATGCTTCGTCGCCAGTCCCAAATACTGAATATTGGAAATCCCTTATAACGTAGTCGTTTTATTTTTCAACAAAGTTGCTTTTTTTTTATTTGTAATAAATCGGCGAATTTATTTTTATATCACTACATTTATGTAGTATAAATACCTGTTTTAACATGCAATTTAACAAGGTCAAAAAATTTATATTGGGTAAGCTCAAAAAAGAATTACCTGAGAATCTGACTTATCATAGCCTGGGCCACATAAAGGATGTTTACAAGGCAGCAGAACATCTGGCCGTCTTACAAAAGGTAGTAGGTGATGAACTCACCTTGTTGCTCACTGCTGTGCTGTTTCATGATTCAGGCTTCCTGATACAACAAAAAGAACACGAACGGGTAGGCTGTGATATAGCAAGACAGTACCTTCCGGACTACGATTATACTCCTGAGCAGATCGAGCGTATTTGTGGTATGATAATGGCCACGCAAATACCTCAGACTCCCCATAACAAACTCGAGCAGATAATCTGTGACGCAGACCTGGACTACCTTGGTCGGGATGATTTCTTTACAATCGGCAACAAATTGTTCGATGAGTTGTGCATGTATGGTATTATTAACACCGAACTGGAGTGGAACAAGCTCCAGGTGCGTTTTCTCGAAAAACATCACTACTTCACACCAATCGCCAAAAAGCTAAGAAAAAGCAAGAAGGCTGAAAACTTGTCGTTGATAAAGACAAAGATCAAGGATAAACTTTAAAATGAAATTACACAAGCATTTCCTCGGCACCAGGCAAGACATATTATACAGTATTGCGGGCGTTTTGATGACCGCATTTGCATTGAAATTTTTACTGATACCGAATGATTTTCTGGATGGAGGTGTTACAGGGGTATCTCTGCTCATAAATGAGTTGTATCACCATAAACACCACACAGAAATTATTGGGTGGGTTATCGTCGTGCTGAATATTCCGTTCATTATTGCCGGAGCATATCACGTGAACCGGCGATTTGCCATCCGCACACTGGCATGTGTCGTCGGACTTGGTATTTGTCTTACATTCTTTCCCGGTAGTGCGGTTACACATGACAAACTACTGGCATCCTTGTTCGGAGGGTTTTTCCTTGGTCTGGGTATCGGGCTGGCTATGCGTGCCGGTTGCGCCATCGATGGCATTGAAGTACTGGCATTGTACACTTTAAAGCGTAGCAGCTTTACCATCAGCGAGATCATTCTGGGGCTTAATGTCGTCATTTTTCTGATCGCGGCATTGGTGCTTAGCCTTGAAGTTGCCTTGTACTCTGGGTTGACCTATTATGTTGCCTCGCGCACCATTGACTTTGTGATCGCAGGCCTTGAAGAGTACACAGGTGTTACAATTGTATCCGGGAAAAGCGATCAGATAAAAAGGGACCTGGTGTTGCGGATGGGCAAGGGTATTACAGTTTATAAAGGTGAAAAAGGATTTTTGAAGGAAGATTTCGAGCACAGCGTACCCTGCGACATTGTATTTACAGTGGTTACACGTCTTGAAGTAAGACGGCTTAAAAATCTTGTTCATGCAGTAGATCCGAATGCTTTTGTATTTACCAATACGATCAAGGAAGCTGCTGGTGGAGTGCTGAAACACCACAAAGGACATTGATCCCTGAACGCTGCTTTATTTTTCACAGACTCACTATTTTTAAAGCAAATTTTTAATACCATGCAACGCGATACTGCCATATTTAACCTGATTAACGAGGAGTTGCAGCGCCAGCGCCGTGGCCTGGAACTCATTGCCTCAGAGAACTTTACCAGCATGCAGGTAATGCAGGCCATGGGAGGAGTAATGACTAATAAATATGCCGAAGGTTATCCCGGCAGGCGTTATTATGGCGGCTGCGAAGTGGTGGACATCAGTGAGCAACTGGCAATAGACAGGGCTAAAGAAATGTTCGGTGTGGGCTATGCTAATGTGCAGCCACATAGCGGGTCGCAGGCGAACGCATCTGTGATGCTGGCGGTTTTGCAGCCCGGCGATACGATACTTGGGCTTGACCTCAGCATGGGCGGGCACCTTACTCACGGCTCCCCGGTTAGTTTTTCCGGAAAGCTGTATCATGCAGTGCATTATGGCGTTGTAAAAGAGACCGGCCTTGTCGATTATGACGACATGGAACGTAAAGCCAACGAACATAAACCTAAGCTACTTATCTGCGGGGCATCAGCATACAGCCGGGATTGGGACTACGCCCGTATCCGCGCTATAGCAGACAAGGTTGGCGCATTGGTGATGGCAGATATTGCACACCCTGCAGGTCTTATAGCCAAGGGGTTGTTAAGCAGCCCCTTCGCGCATTGTCACTTTGTTACTACCACCACACATAAAACATTGCGTGGCCCGCGTGGCGGACTCATCGTGATGAAGGAAGATTTTGAAAATCCTATGGGCGTTAAAGGCCCGAAGGGAGAGATACGCATGATGAGCCAGCTAATAGACCTGGCTGTATTCCCGGGTTCGCAAGGCGGCCCGCTCGAGCATGTGATCGCTGCAAAGGCAGTAGCGTTTTTCGAAATACTCGATAACTCGTTCCTGGTTTATGGAAAGCAGATAATTGCCAATGCGCAGGCTATGGCTAAAGCATTTAACGAGAAA
This sequence comes from Chitinophagaceae bacterium, assembly GCA_947476485.1. Lineage (GTDB taxonomy): Bacteria > Bacteroidota > Bacteroidia > Chitinophagales > Chitinophagaceae > Nemorincola. Next base: position 9,427 of record CANJQU010000092.1, on the reverse strand, counting down.
GGATACGACATTGTTTCGGGCGGCACCGATAACCACCTTATGTTGATAGACCTTCGCAATAAGAATATCAGCGGTAAGAAGGCGGAGAACACACTCGTTCATGCCGATATTACCATCAATAAGAACATGGTTCCCTTTGATGATAAGTCGCCGTTCGTCACTTCTGGTATACGCGTTGGAGTGTCTGCAATGACCACGCGTGGTCTTAAGGAAAGCGATATGCCAACAATCGTTAACTGGCTCGACCGTGTCCTCATGTCACCTGATGATGACGCGCTGATAAAGACGGTAAAGGGCGAAGTGAACGAATTTATGACTGGCTTCCCATTGTATCCGGAGCTTGGCTAGAAAATTTATTTTTCCGGTAACCAAACATCGATAGCCGGTTTTTCGTCTATATAGGTATGGATACCTATCAACTAAAAGCCGATTATCAGAATATTAAAACATGGATCAGCGCGTTTCATAAGTCCTGTTCCAAATTAATTTTCTCCGTAAGAATCGTATTCCTGATCATTCGCCTCAAATACTATTTGTAAATATTGGCGGATACAAGGTTTGGATACAAGAAAGTGGCTAACCTGGGACGAACGCTGCGTCAGTTGAGATGCAATACCTTGCGGCTCCGCATAACACCGGTCGACAAAACAACAACATTTACAAGCTGAACAGACGTCAAGCTTCTCTGCCAAACTGCTCAGCGCCATACATTCCCCATTCCTTCGCAAGGCTGTTCCACTCTGTTTCAGGTAGCTGTGGTTTACCGTCATAGCAGCCCGCGATCTGCCGTTGGCGCAGCGCTTCATAAAGTGTGATCGCGCATGCAACCGATATATTCAGAGACTGCACCATCCCCACCTGGGGGATAATAAAATTACCGTCACAATAGCTAAGGCATTCTTCGGTAACGCCGGCATGCTCATTGCCAAATACCAACGCCACCTTTTGGGTCAGGTCCAGTTCGTAAAGAGAGTGCGATTCAACGCCCAGGTGAGTGGCATATATCTTGTCGCAGCGTTTCTTTACCGCATCCATGCATTCTTTTGTGTTTTCATACTGGTGTATCGTCAGCCAGCCCGCAGCGCTTGCAGAGCTTTTCTTGCCAAACCTCTTGTGACGGGAAATGATAGTGGTCAGCACGAATAGGTCTTGTACACCCACGGCGTCGCAGGTTCTCATCACTGCAGATATGTTGTGCGGGTCGTGCACATTCTCCATCACCACGATCAGGCCGCTCTGCCTGCGGTTCAGCACCCTTATTATTTTTTCTTCCCTTTCAGGAGTCATAGCTTCAGATATTTATAAAAATGTGTGATCACGCGAAGATAAAGCAAGTAAAATAAGAGTGCGCCATCATCAAAATGCGCATACGAAAATTTGAGGCATGAAATTGGTAGGATACAAGAGATATGGTAAAGAAATTATGACTTCAGGATAAGAATTGTTGTAATTTTCGATCTTAAAATCAAATAGAATTCCGGCAGTAGCACATATGAATCCCAGCATAGTACTTGGAGCTTCCCGCCCTGATTTTTTGCACGAAGAAACACTTGCCGACATCTTCAGGATATCGGCGAGAGACTTTGCGCAAAATACAGCCCTTATATTCGAGGGCAGGGAGGTAAGTTATGCCGAGCTGGATCGCTGGAGTGACGCAATGGCCGCGCACTTGTATGAAAATGGTGTGATGCCGGGCGATCCAATAGGGCTGTGGTGGCAAAGGGGATTGGAATTGCATGTAGCCATACTTGGTATCATTAAGGCAGGCGCATCATATGTGCCGCTCGATCGCGAAATGCCTGCGGAGCGTGTAGAGACAGTGTTATCAGAGGTTGGCGCCAAAGGTTACATCAGCCAGGATAAATTGAACGTATCCTGTCCGTTATTCTCAGTTGTGGCACAACCGGGGGCGCATGATTCAATTCATATAACTCCCGGACCACAGCCGGATAACTGGGCCTATGTGCTGTACACATCCGGCAGCACAGGTAAGCCGAAGGGAATACCAATAGCCCATAGGCAGATATGTCATTTCGTCCGTGCGGAGCAGTCGGTGTTAGAGGTTCGCAATACGGACCGGGTCTACCAGGGTTTTTCTGTCTCTTTTGATATGTGGTGCGAGGAGGTGTGGATCAGCTATCTCGCCGGTGCAACCCTGTGGGTGGCAGACGCTGCAACAGCAAAATCAATTGATGAGCTGGCTGATATTTTAAGGCAGCAGCGAATCACTGTGCTCCATGCCGTCCCCAGCCTGCTGGCGGTAATGGAAGACGATATTTCCTCCTCTTTGCGGATTGTAAATGCAGGGGGGGAAGCATGTACTACACAGGTGCTGGCCCGTTGGTCCATACCATCGCGGCGTTTTTTTAATAGCTATGGCCCTACGGAGACAACCGTAACAGCCACACTTATAGCGCTAAAACCCGGCGATCCTATAACCATCGGTATGCCGCTGCCCAATTACAACCTCGCAGTTGTAGATGAGCAGATGAACGTTGTGCCGGTGGGTGAGCGCGGAGAGCTGGTGGTCACAGGACCGGGTTTGAGCAAGGGGTACATAAACCTGCCGGAGCTTACAGCACAGAAATTTGTAAAAAAGCCAGAAATTCTTTCGGCATTGCCCGGCGACATAATGTATCGTACCGGTGACGCAGCGGTTATCAATCCTGATGGAAGCATAGATTTTCAGGGTCGTTTTGATGACCAGGTGAAGCTTCGTGGTTACCGTATAGAGCTAGGTGAGATAGAGAACCAGTTAAGCAACCTCATCGATATTACTGCGGCAGCAGTAGCCGTGAAAAAGGACGCCAACGGACAGGATCACCTTGCCGGTTACGTAGTATGCGACGATCCTGTGACCATGAACCAGCAGCACATCCGCGAAGAGCTTGCGAAAGTACTGCCTGCTTACATGGTACCGAGTGTCATCATGCAGTTGTCTGAAATGCCGCGCCTGCCTAGTGGTAAAATAAACAGGAAGGCCCTGCCTGTTCCGGCCATGCTGCTCGAGAATGCAGCATCTATTACCAACGAGGTCATCGATCTGGATGCACCGATAGAAGAGCGTGTTATAGCAGCATTACGAAAATTTTTCCCTAACCGTACCATCGAGCTGACACAGGATTTTTTTACAGACCTGGGGGGGCATTCTTTATTGGCTGCCGCCTTTGTTTCCCGGTTGCGGCGGGAAGCGAACATACCGCAGGCTGCCTTAAAAGATATTTACCTTATTCGTCCGTTGAAAAACCTTGTTGAGCATTGGAAATTGAAGCCAACAGAAACGTTGAAAGCCAAACGTGTTTTTAACGAGATACCAAAGCGGCGCTTTCTTCTGTGCGGTCTTGCGCAGACATTTGCGTTGCTGGTCGTGTACGGGCTGTTCGCAGTTCAGATATTTTTTCCATACCTCGGTTACTACTATGTGGCAGAGGAAACCAGGAACACAACTTATGCAGTCACCACAGCATTGTGTATGTTTTGTTTCATCCCGCCGCTGTTCGCGGCCCTTACCATCGGTATCAAATGGCTGGTGATCGGCAGGATGAAGGAAGGGGATTACCCGTTATGGGGTAGTTACTATTTCAGGTGGTGGTTTGTAAAGACCATGCAGCGCCTGCTGCCGGCGCAGTTTCTCAATGGCACACCGCTGTATGCAGGATACCTGCGCCGCATGGGCGTTAAAGTGGCGAAGGATGCCCAGCTCGGCGCTGTGACAATAGGTGCCGAGGACCTTGTGACCATTGGCAGCGACGTAAGCATCAGCTCCCGCGTTACCATCAATAACGCATATGTGGAAGATGGTTTGCTGAAGCTACGGCGCATCACGTTAGGAGACCACGCCTATATAGGCAGTGGCGCCATTATAGCCGGGGGAACCACTGTAGAAGCATGGGGCGAGCTGCAGGATCTTAGCTATCTCCAGGAGGGTAAGACCATCAAAAGCGGCGAGGTGTGGCACGGCAGCCCTGCAGCACTAAAAGAAAAGAAGGCGATAGAAGATCTGCCGCAGCCGTTGTTCGTTTCTGCAGGCAAACGTCGGTTGTATTCGCTGATATTCACATTGTCGCTGCTTGTATTCCCATTCGTTATCCTGTTGCCGTTGTTGCCTACCATCATCATCATACACAATATTGACAACTCTACTCCTGACTATGACTTCAGTTACCTGGTTATCACACCATCTCTGGCGCTCAGTTACATCATCGTGTTCTCACTGGTAACAGTTATCCTCACACGCTTGTTGCAATGGGGCATCAAGCCCGGAAAGTATCCCATCTACAGCATGTTCTATGTGCGTAAATGGTTTGCAGATCAGCTTATGTCTCTTTCGCTGATCGTGCTGCACCCCATTTATGCAACCGTGTACATTTCTTTATTGTTCCGCGCATTGGGTGCCAAGGTGGGCAGGAACACTGAGATATCTACCGCCAGCAGTGTTACACATCCCTTACTGGTTATTGGCAAGGGCGCATTTGTTGCAGACGCCGTAACACTTGGCGAATCAGATGTGCGCGGCCAGCAATTGATATTAGATAAGACTGTTATCGGCAACAACAGTTTTGTAGGCAACAGCGCGCTGATACCGCAGGGTTACCAGCTACCGGGCCGCATGCTCATAGGTGTACTGTCTGTACCGCCGACTAAGGAGCAACTGGACGGCGCAACTGCGAAGGATTGGTTTGGCTCGCCATCAATCGCATTGCCACGCCGACAGGCCAGCCGCACATTTGCTACAGAGCTCACCGCCCGGCCTGCCGCAACCAGGGTGCTGGCGCGTAGTGTAGTAGAGTTCATCCGTATCCTGATACCGGAAACGGTGATCCTTATTTGCAGCATCCTGTTCATTGCCTATGCCCATGATCTTCTGGTTGGCCAGCCGTGGTGGAAAGTAGTGATGCAGCTCCCATTGTACTACTTATTCTTTATGGGTTTACCCGCATTTCTGGTTACGGCTGCTATGAAGTGGCTCACAATAGGTATCTACAAGCCCGATCAAAAGCCTATGTGGACCTCAAAGGTGTGGCGTAGCGAAGCAATCACCTCTACCTATGAAGCGCTTTCCGTGCCCTTCCTGCTCGACTTCATGCGCGGTACCCCCTGGCTGCCGCTTATACTGCGCTTGCTTGGACTGAAAACCGGCAAGAGGGTATGGATGAATACTACCGACGTTACCGAATACGACATGGTGCATATAGGCGACGACACAGCCCTCAACGAAGACTGCGGCCCTCAGACCCATCTCTTTGAAGACCGCGTAATGAAAGTAGGTCCTATAAAAATTGGTAAGCGCTGCAGCATAGGCGCCGGCTCCATCATCCTTTACGACAGCGAGATCGGCGACAATGTAAACGTAGACCCGCTATCCCTGGTAATGAAGGGCGAGAACCTGCAACCTAATAGTAATTGGGGTGGTAGCCCTGTGAGGCCAGCGTAAGAATGACCTTATAACTCGCGCAGAAGTGGCTTTCTAATTTTTTTAGTACCGTTTCTTGTAATCAATAAATACAATTTGATCCTTAGTTTTTATCGCTTTATCCTTTGTTAGATTAGATTTACTTATTCCATGATTATAATTAGTGAATTCATAATCGATTATTACAGCCGAGGCTGTGCCTTACGCCCTCCGGCAGATGCCGGTCTGACTGAGGCTTAGCGTCATCTGTTATGTAAATATTTTGTATCTTTGCTGGGTAGTCTTGCGTAATATGAAGCAGCGCTTTTATTTTGACACTTCGGTATTTGGAGGTGTATTTGACAGGGAGTTTGAAAATGCAACGTTGCAATTGTTTGAGCGGCTAAAATTGGGTAAGATCATTTGTGTATTCTCTGATTTGACCGAAAGTGAATTGCTGGATGCACCTAAGAGAGTGAAAGAGTACTTTAAACATTTACCTCAGGAATACTTGGAGCGGGTTGTTGTAAACGACGATGTATTAAAACTCGCTACAAAATATATAGATGAGAAAGTAGTAGGGCAGACTAGCTTTGATGATTGTCTTCACATTGCTGCGGCAACCGTCAATAAAGCAGACATTTTAGTCAGCTGGAATTTTAAGCACATCGTGAACGTTTATCGGATACGGGGCTATAACTCAGTAAATCTGCGCTCAAATTATCAATCATTGGAAATACGTTCACCAAAAGAAATCATCGAATATGAGGACGAAAAATAATAATGCAGAAAAAGAATTCGACACTGTAAAAACATTTAGGCAGATCAAAGAGAAAATGTCTTTGGAGATGTCTAAAATGAGTTTCGAGGAGATAAAAGAGTACTTGAAGAAAAGGAGCCGAAAATTACAACAAGAATAATTCCTTGACGCTGCGAGTATTAATGCGCACATATCTGCCTATTTCGTAGCGCCCCTCAAGGTGTATACCTATGTTTAATGCAGCTTGTTCTATATCCTTCAATAATTTCTTTTCCTCTTCCATCATATCAACTGCAGTTTATGACGGTTAATATTCTCAACGAGGTAAGGATTTTTCAAAGTTTTTTCAGTCACGAGATCAACGCTTTTCTTTAGCAAGGCTTTTCAAGTGCATCGGCAAGTGCGAAGTAGTTACAAGCATAACTTACATAGTTCATTGCTTCGGGGAACTTTATTATGAGGTCAACATCGCTATAGCTGGGGAGAGGCCTCTTCCTTATTCACGATTCGCTTCTTCACAATATACAGCGGCCTGCCCTTTACCTGGAAGAAGATGCGCAGCACATACTCGCCAATGATACCAAGCGAAAAAAGCTGCACTCCGCTAAACAAAATGATGGCAAACAGCAGTGCTGTAAAACCCTCCGGCACCGCATGGTATACATACTTCTTGATGATGTTATACACCAGGTATATCAGTGAAACGGAAATGGAGAAAAAGCCCATATTGGTTATGAGCTTTATCGGGAATTCGCTGAAGTTAAAGATGCCGTTATAGGCAAGCTGAAGCAATTTTTTAAACGAATATTTAGAATCGCCGGCCATGCGTTCGTCACGCTCATACTCATAGCCCACCTGTTTAAAACCTACCCAGGTTCTCATACCCCTTACATACCGGCTTTCTTCCGGCATTTTGTTGAGCACATCCACTATGCGCCTGCTCACCAGCGAGAAGTCGCCACTATCCAGCGGAATATCTATGTAGGAGATCGATTTTAAAATGCGGTAGAATAGATGATATGCAAATTTTTTGAGCGGTCCCTCTTTACGTTTCTTTCTCACAGCATATACAACATCATTCCCTTGCTTGTACAGCTCATAAAATGTGTGCAGCAACTCAGGTGGGTCCTGCAGGTCACCGTCAATGATCATTACTGCTTCGCTGCCATTTGCAGCAGCCAGCCCTGCCGTCAGTGCCAGCGGGTGACCGTAGTTCCGCGCAAGCAGCACACATTGATACCGCCCATCTATCAATGAAAGTGCCTGTATCTGGTCTGCTGTATTATCCTTGCTGCCATCGTCCACCAGTACCACCTCGATACTTATTGGCGATGAGTCAATTAACTTATTGATTCTCGCTATAAGATGCGGCAAAACTTCACTTTCATTATATAAAGGGATAACAATAGAAACCTGTGGCGCCATGCGATATAAATAAGGCCAAAACTAACGTAAATAATGAAACTTTTAAAGGCAGCCCTTTCAGACAGCAAATGGCATATAACTCCCGTCCAGCTTAAACAACGCCGCAGTTTCTGAGTTAAAAGAAGCATTTACACTATACCCGCCCTCATGTTCCTTCCATGTGATCTTCACCCCGGGCGTCACATCCGGTGTAATGAACCCCAGGAACTTCACATTCCGTGCGCTACGCAACATCAGCGGCTTATCCAGTTGCGTCTGCAACAGCTCCTTCACTATCTCCATCATGCATACCCCCGGCACCACCGGTTGTCCCGGAAAATGTCCCTTGAATATTGAATGGTCCGCATTGAACACAATGCGGCAGTTATACACATTGTCTTGTATGTCTATCTCGTGGCAGGTATAAAAATCGTTTATCAGCATTTGCTCTATAGTTTTTCTTGCAGCCCTCCGCTGCACAATCGGTGGTTCGGCCAGCTTTAGCAAAAATAGTATTTATACCGCTATAAAAATGAATAGGTGTGGCTCACCTTTCCCGATGTGCCACACCTTATGCCTGCCCGGCAAATGCCCTTTGAATATAAATTTGTAATATTGCCGCTAGCGGAATTTATTTCGCCATCAGGCATAAATGGACCAGAAAGCACGCAAATCAATATACTTCCCCAATCTCAATTCTATCAGGTTTATTGCGGCGTTGTTGGTGGTCATTCATCACATTGAGCAGTTCAAAAGTGTGCTGCACATTTATCCCAACAGTATGGCCAACCCGGTCATTAATTATTTCGGCCCGTTGGGGGTAAGGTTGTTTTTTGTGCTCAGCGGTTTCCTCATCACCTATCTGTTGTTTGTCGAAATGGAAGTTAGCGGCACCATCAGCATAAAAAAATTCTACATCAGGCGAGCATTGCGTATATGGCCGTTGTACTATCTTATTGTGCTGCTGGCCTTCCTGGTAATACCACAGTTTTTCCCCGGTCTCATCTTGCCGCAGCCCGAAGCGGCCCACACACATCCTGTATTATGGAAAGTATTCAGCGTTTCGCTTTTTGTATTCTTCCTGCCAAATTTCGCACTGGTCTTCATTGGCATTGTGCCGTTTGCCTCTCATTTATGGTCTATAGGCACCGAGGAGCAGTTCTATTTTATCTGGCCGGTACTTATGAAGTTCTTTAAAAACAAATTCGCCTTGCTCCTTTCGGTGATATTGTGCTACCTCGCTGCCTCATTTACATTTTCTCATTTCGAAAACAGCGACATCAACTGGCTGCGTATTCTTGGCCGGTACTGGCAGGCATTCCCTATTGACAATATGGCCATCGGCGGGGTTTTCGCACTCATAGTTTACAGCAGTTCAGATGCGTTCAGGCGGGTGAAAGATTTTATCTTCAACAGGTTCGTTCAGGTGGTTACGCTTGTGGTGCTGCTGGCATGCATCTGCACTGCAGTCGTGCTGCCTGTTGAGGTACTGAACTACGAGTTCTATTCCATACTGTTTGGTATACTTATCGCTAACCTTGCGGCAAATGACAAGCGAATCCTCAACCTGGAATACCCGGTGTTCAACTACTTGGGGAAGATATCTTACGGGTTATACATGTATCACCCGGTCATGATCGTTGTTTCCATCAATATTTTGCAGCGCTTTAATGTATTGAATAACTATCTGCTGTATCCTTTGGCTACACTGAGCACTATTCTTGTTGCGGGTTTATCTTACCGTTTTTTCGAGCAGCAGTTCATCAGGAAAAAGAAGAGCTATTCTACCGTTATCAGTGGGGACAACTCACCAAACGCTGAATAAGCAACAGCTACCCGCGCCCCGTCAATAAAAAGCACTGGAATTTGTT
>CANJQU010000091.1 GCA_947476485.1 Chitinophagaceae bacterium | reverse complement strand
GTATAAATTGTCTTTTTATTATCGTCGCACCTATCAAAAACCAGGCTATAGAGGTATGCAGCCTCGTTTGGTTGTTTCAGTTTATATAAGGCACCTGCTTTTAGCGCCAGGCAGCGATAGTATAGAAAATTATCCTTTTGCTCAGTTACAACCGTATTGTATAAACTAATCGTTTGTTCATATTGCCTGCTGTAAAACGCCATTCTCAGCACCTGGTATCCATATCGTTGATTTATATCTCTATTCTTTGCAGTCTTGTACAACTGCAACCCTTCATTTACCAGTTGCTGCATGGTTGCAGTGTCTCTTGATGGAAAGGCATAGTCGTTGTTCTTATCATCCCACGATGCTTCCAGTGGCACCGTGTGCGGCTCGCAGGCCTTGGCAAAAGCCAGGTACCGGAGCGCTTCGGCATCTTTATGTTTTATGAACCATTGCGTGAGTCCGTTAGCGCTTACTTTTCCGGGCACACTCAGCGCTGCGCCCTTGCTTACGTGGTCATAAACATTTGTTACATCCTTTTCACCAAACTTATACACAAAGCTGTCCAGGTCCGCCTTTGAAACCTCCCGGTGGGTATACGTTTCCCACATCGCGATGTTCTGATCAGGCAGGTTATCATCAAAACCGCTTTCGTTGAATCCATAACCATCGGTATAAAACACAAGAGACGGCGTATAATAGAATGGAACAAAAGCTGGTTGTTTGTTGATCGTATTCAGGAAAAAAGATTCATCCTCATATGGGTCACCTCCGTCTGCACAGGCCATGACGATCCTGGTAATGCAAGCCAAAGAAAAAATACTAACGGTAAGTATTATAAACCGCTTCCAGCTCATCAGTTGAATATTTAGATAAAGTTATACTATCGCAGGAAAAGAATGCAACGTTCACATCAGGGTTGGTTACCTGCTGGGATGTGAAACGTGCAACCTGTACCAGGTCGCTGTTCGAAGCGCTCTCTACTCTTATTATGTCGTTCGCCTTAAGCTGGTAACCTTGCCACACTGTATCCATGGTGCAGCTATATAGGCTCCCCGCAGTATGTACAAATAATTTGCTACTGCTAACCATATCTGGCGCCACATCATGGAGTATGCCCCTGTACTTATTCCCACGAAATAGTATGCACCACTGAAACACTGGCAGCGCTATATCCAGCGGGAGTGAATAGGCGTTAATTCTTTTCAGGTATTCTTTCGCCTCGTCTACATCCAATATTGAGTTGCGGTCACCGGTTTTCTTCAGGTCGCCCATGCTATAGCACATCAGCATGCCTTTATCCACAGGCGGCACACCACTACTCAGCGTATACTTTACCTGGTGCATGCGTATGGTACACGAGAGTGTTTTGCCCTTAAAATAGGGTTGTTGCCTGATGGCATTGAGCAAGTTGAAATATACATCCTTCGTTCCCGCGGTCCAGTCGCAGTCTATCTGTATTTCTGACGGTTGGATATCAGCACAACTGCATAAAGATTCGGTCAGCGTACTGATCTTTTCCACCAGCGGAACGATCGGGCTTCTACCTAATGCACCAAGCGTTTGCTGGGTAATGAAGATCACCGGCACCACCCGAAAAGTATCTGCAAGTTTGCCGGGAAACTGTATTGGCGCAATAGGTATGATATGTCCTGTGGCCGGATCTACATCCACATCGAATAAACGAATGTACATTTTGCCTACCTGCAATTTGTGCAGCACATGGATCTCATAGCTGGTAGGCCTGTATATGGTCTTCCAATAGTAGAACGACCGGGTTACATTATGATGCCGCTTTTTGCAAGAGGGAAAACAAAGCATGCAGAACAAAAGCACAGCTATAAAATTTTTCCCGTAAAGCATGCACACAAGTTAAGGCACGATCACTTTCTGTGCGCCTTTCTGTACCGTAAATTTTATCTCGTTTTCGCAGTCATGGGCATCGCCGTCTGTCTGCATCAGCTTCAGCTGTGGATTGGAGATGATTATCTCTTTACCGGTAAGATGTTTTACAAATGGACTCTTTGCAATGGTACCAGACATAGCTCGAACGACCAATGTGCCACCAAGTATCTTAGGAAATTTCCTGATGATAATGATATCGAGGATCCCATCGGTATAACTTGCCATGGGCGCTATCTGGAAGTTATACCCAAACTGCTGCCCGTTAGCTACATTGATCATAAATGCCCTTGAATAATATTCCTTGCCATCTACCGTAATTTTGAAGTCGCGCTCTTTGTATAGCCACATATACTTTGTAACCAGCCAGCTATACACCATCAGACCACGCTTTTCGCTGACCGCAAACTTCTTGGATATGAGTGCGTCAAATGCCACGCCTGCATTGCTGATGAACGGCAGACCATTGGCATATGCCACGTCCATTTCGGCTGTGTTGCCTTTATTGATCACTTTTACCGCTTCGGCTGTGTCCAGGGGTATTCGCATGGTACGCGCCATTCCGTTGCCCGACCCTTTCGGTATTATCGCCAATGCCGTACCAGTACCAAGCAGGCCTTGTACCACATCATTCACCGATCCATCACCACCCACAGCTACTACAGCATACGCACCTCTGTCTGCCGCTTCCTTTGCCAGTGTTATTCCGTGTTTGGCATATTCGGTATTGCGTATTTCGTGCGTATATTTCTCCTTATCAAGATGCGCATCAATGGCCGATGCTATCTCCTTCTGCCGTTCCACACCCGATTTAGGGTTTATGATAAACACGATGTGCTTTCGGCTCATAGTATCTGCGCTTTTAGGCTTAGGTCCATGCTCACAGCATGATGGGTAAGGGCACCGACAGAAATAAAATCCACCCCTGTACGTGCATAAGCAACAATGTTCTCCAGCGTTATTCCGCCGGAGGCTTCTGTTTCGTATTTATTACCAATGAGCTTTACAGCTTCTTCCATCATATCCGGACTGTAGTTATCCAGCATGATGCGGTCTACATTGCCCACGGCGAGCACCTGCCTTACATCATCTATGCTGCGCGTCTCCACTTCAATTTTCAGGTTCAGCCCATTCTTCTTCAGATAGTCGCAGGTATTTTCTATTGCCTGCCTGATGCCGCCGCAAAAATCAATGTGATTATCCTTCAGCATCACCATATCATAAAGTCCCATACGGTGGTTTACACCCCCGCCTATGCGCACCGCCTCTTTCTCGCAGGCCCTGAACAATGGTGTGGTCTTGCGTGTGTCCAGGATCTTGGCGGGATAGCCCTTTACAGCATCTACATACTGGCGGGTGAGCGTGGCTATGCCGCTCATGCGCTGCATGCAATTAAGCGCCAGCCGCTCTGCTTTAAGAATGGTGTGTACACTGGCAGCAACCTCGAACGCTATTTCGCCATTGCTCACTTTATCGCCATCCTTCTTAAAAAGCGTAAAGACAGCGCCGGGCTCCAGGAAGTAGAATATCTCCTCAGCAAGGTCTATACCGGCAATAATACCATCTTCTTTTATCTTCAATACCGCCCTACCTTTTGCATCTGCAGGTATGCTGGCAAGCGTTGAATAGTCGCCATTTTCCACATCTTCGTGCAGTGCCGCTTCTATAAATTCCTGTGTATTCAATGTATATGTTTATTGGTTTGCAAAATTAGTAAATACAGATTAGGTGAATGTTAAATGTTCAACCCCAAACCCCTAAAGGGGCTTACCCTAACTACGTACACCCCTATACCGGACGCCACAACAAACTTCCATCCCCATAACTCAGGAAACGGAAATTATGATCCATAGCATAGTTATAAACCTTTCGCCAGTCGTCACCAATAAATGCGGATACCAGCAGCAACAATGTGCTCTGCGGCTGATGGAAATTGGTGACGAGCCCGGTTACTAATCTGAAAGTATAGCCGGGAGCTATGAGTATTTGTGTGCGGGTGATGAGCTTGCTGAGTTTGTTGGTTTCAAGATAAGCCAGGAGCGCACGAAGCGACTCTTCGGCAGTGCACGTTGCATACCGTTCATAAGGGTCCCATTGATCAACGGCTATACCATGAAGCTCTACCTCTACTCCACTCAACATTTTATTGCCTATCCAGTACAGACTTTCCAATGTGCGCAACGATGTTGTGCCTACCGCCACTATATTGCCTTTTAAATGGGATAGTAGCTGTTGAATGAACTCCTTACTTACCTCTATCCATTCGGCATGCATATCATGCTCCGCCATGGTCTCACTTTTCACTGGCCTAAAAGTGCCGGCTCCTACATGCAATGTAACAAATGCGGTATCGATCTTGTTTGATGCAAGGCTTTGCAATACCTCGTTAGTAAAATGCAATCCCGCAGTGGGGGCGGCCACACTACCCTCTTCCTTTGCGAACAATGTCTGGTACCTTTCTTCATCAGTAATCTCTGCAGTACGGTTCAGATACGGTGGCAGCGGAACTTTACCAACAAAATGCAGTACTTCGGCAAAGGTGAGCTCCGGATTGTTCCACGCCAGCTCCAGGACAAACGAACCGGGATTACGCTCAACTATTTTTGCCGTAAGAACAAAGTCAGGCCCGCTGTGTGCCAGTTCCAGTATCATGCCATGCTTCCACTTACCGGCACCGCCTACCAGGCACTCCCATTGCACGCTGCCTTTCTGTAGCATCGCTGTTTGTATGTCTGCATATTTGCCTGCAGGCGAGAGGCAAAAAACTTCTATTACGCCTCCGGAGGGTTTTGTGAATAGCAATCTTGCATTCACTACCCGTGTCTGGTTAAAGACCATTAGGCTACCGGCAGGTATGTGCTCCGCAATACGCCTGTAAATACTTTCCGAGATGTTGTTGTCTTTGTAAATAAGCAACTTAGATGCGTCCCTTTCTGCCAACGGGTATTTGGCTATCCGTTCATCGGGCAGCTCGTAGGTATAGTCCGCTATGCGCAGGTCTTTGGGATGCATTTTTTAAGTCAAAGGTTAAAAGCTAAAGTATTGTTGTTATGTAGAGACGCCATGCATGGCGTCTCTACGAAATCCGGGGAAATATCAGGTGTTTCACACCTCAAAGGTGTGGGAAACCTAACACCCTACCGGATCTCCGGAATGGTAATGCCGGTTATCTTACGATAAATATCTATTGCATACAGGTCCGTCATTCCGGATATATAGTCCACCAGCGATTGCACATTCCGGTATACATCCTTTTCGTTTTTCGACAGTGGAAACTGCGCGGACACCAGCTTTATCAGCTTGGCAGATTTCGGGAGTGTGGGGTGCAGCACTGCATGCACAAATTCCTTCAGCAATCCGCCTATCACATTATAACCCGCTATCTCTATTTCCACCACTGCTTTGTAGTTGTAAACGTGCTTCACCGAAAAATCGTTGATCCTGTCTATCAGTCCGCGATCATTTTCAGGCAGGCATTTCAGCAGGTCCTTTTCAAGTGTGCCTGCAAGCAACGCAGCCTCATGCGCCATAAATATATCCGACATCTTCTCTATCATCAACCCTATCCAGCGGGCACGTATATACTGCACCTTTTGGTTGTCATCGTTGATCCGTGCCAGCTTCTTCTCGATATAGTCCCGTTTGTTGTATTCCGCTGTTTCATTGTCAAAGAACGGCAGGAACATGTCATTAAAGGTCTCGAGTGAAATGATATGCAGCCTGTGTGCGTCTTCAAGGTCTATCACCCGGTAGCAAATATCATCGGCAGCCTCAGTAAGATATACAAACGGATGGCGGGCATACACATTTACAAAGCCTTCTTTAGCAGGTATCTGCAACTGCTCTGCTATCTGTTTATAGGTATCGATCTCCGAGTCGAAAAAGCCTGATTTCTTGGTGGCAATAAGGCCAGTCTTTTTATTGAATCCTTCTGTTGAAGAGCAGGGATACTTTACCAGCGAGGCCAATGTCGTTCCCGTAAGCTTGTACCCTCCCGGCTCAGGCTCGTTAAAGCTATTAGTAAGTACCCGGAGCGCATTTGAATTTCCTTCAAAGAATTCAAAATCTTTGAACTGATTTTCAGTCATTGAGTTGCGGATCGTATCACGCGCATCGCCATCCAGCCCGGTAAAAAACGCACGTATCGCATCCTCGCCGGAATGCCCGAATGGCGGATTGCCAATGTCATGTGCCAGGCAGGCAGAGGCGATAACAGATGCAAGCTCATACCGATAAAACTCACGGAAACTTTCTGATTCGCCGGCATATTTCTGAGCAATACGTGCCCCCGCAGCCATGCCCAGGGAGCGGCCCACTGAGGCTACCTCCAGGCTATGCGTGAGCCGGTTGTGCACAAATATGGCACCCGGGAGCGGAAAGACCTGTGTCTTATTCTGCAACCTTCTGAAAGCAGATGAAAAAATAATGCGGTCATAATCTCTCAGAAACGAGCTGCGTACTAAGTCATTATTTCCGGCTTTCTGCACAGGATCACCAGTGCGTTGTGTAGTATAGAGCGAAGCCCAATTCATGGTGTAAATATAAACCCCAAACCCCTAAAGGGGGTTCACTTGTGAATATATTTTCAGCCGCGTCACTTTAATTTAGCGATAAGTCTGCGGCAATAAATATTCTTCGTTGAAAATAGCTTGCAAGCTAAATATCCGGCTCCCATTTGGGGAGGGTTTGGCATGAATTTTAGGATTTTTCTGAAAAACCTGATCTATGAAATGCGAATATAGTGCGCAGGTATCTGAGACGATCAATGCGTCATTGTGGGAGGTGTGGGAGGCACTGGTTACTCCGGAGATCATTAAAAAATATTTTTTCGGCACAGATGCGGCATCTGACTGGAAGGTAGGTAGCCCGATCACATTCACGGGTGTCTGGGAGAATAAAATGTATGAGGACAAGGGAACGATCCTTGAAAACGATCCCGGAAGAAGATTGAAATACAGCTACTGGAGTTCTATGTCTGGCATCGAAGACCTGCCTGAGAATTATGTGGACATTACCTATGAGCTCAATGAGAGAGACGGCCACACCCTCATCACCATCAGCCAGGATAATATCCCCTCAGAAAAAATGAAGGAACACTCAGCCGAAAACTGGGGCAAAGTACTCCATGGTCTTAAGGAATTACTTGAAAAAAAGGAATAACGATCAATCCAACACGCGAGACCGGCCGACTGTGCCGGTTTTTTTTGTCGAATCACAAATGTGGATAGCATTGCTTCTGCTGAAAATATATTCACAAGTGAAGCCCCTTCATGGCCTGCCTGCCGGTAGGCAGGGTTTGGGGTAAATATACAAGGGCCAGCACTTTTTTTGTGCTGGCCCTTGAGGAAGGAATAATTAAGAAGATGTATCAGAAGGGAAAATTAACTTTTGCTGCCTATGCTATTAAAAGTATCGTGCCAGCACCTATTTCCCTGATTATCAATAATTCTTCAAATAATGGTTTACTCAACTGGGGAAGCCCCGGCACAAGGTCCCGATGAAAATCGGGAGGGGTTTGGGGTTATTCCTTGTCTTCCTGCTTACACTGCGCTATGAAGTACTCAGTTTTATCTTTGCCCCAGTGCGGTACCGCAATATCCGTTGTTGTTTCTTTTGCAAACAGTTCTTTTGCTTTTTCAAAATAGGGCAACGCTATTTTTTTGCCGCCGCCATATGCTTTGGGCGTGAAGAATTTGCTGGTACCCTGCAGGTAGTACATCCTCGGATTATTTGGGTTTATTTCTTTGGCACTCTCCAGGCTGCTGCTGAATATGCCGCCATATTTCTGCCAGCGGTTCATGGGGTCTACAGCCATACGCGCATTAGCGATCATAGCTGCCAGTACGTATGTTTCGTCGTTGTTCTTCTTTAAAAGGCTTACCGCGTCTTCTTTCTCTTTGTCCGCATCGTCAAGATAGGCATCCTTCTTTGTCACGTCCTTTTCAAAGTAGCTCAGAAATACCTTACTATAGGCAGCGTAGTAATGTACCGACCATTCGCCATCGTATTTCTTAGCGATCAACGCCAGCTTGTTAGCCTGCTCGATCCTGATGTCCTGCGACATAGTGGAATCAAAGATCGTAAAGGTCTTCTCCAAAGGAGCCTTAAAATCCTGCGCCTGTGCGCTTAAAACCGAGAGTGCCATTGCACCCATTAGTATCATCTTCTTCATGTGGTTATTTTTTATTGTGATATAATTATTGTTTTCAAAATACTCATTCGACCTCACCCTCTCCTTTGGAGAGGGATGGGGAAAGGTCTACAGTTCATCCTTCTTAAACTGTGAAAGCGACATATTCACCCCGAAAAACACCGAGCGATACAAGGCCGGGATCACAGGGCTTTTACCCCATTGCTGGTTGGTGTTATCATAAGAATATCTATACCCGAATACATTATGCTGGTTGGTGATATTGTCCAGGCTGATGTAAAATACCGTGAACCATTTACCAAAGCTGTGCAGGTATGCAACTGTAAGCGCCACATTATGATAGTCGGGTGTGCGGTCGCTAAGGAATTTAGATTTGTCGGTAGCTGCATAATTCGGATTGTAGTAAGGTCTTCCGCTGGCATAGCTATAGGTTGCGCTGAAGTTCGTATGCCATTTCTCTACAAAATACTTGGTAACCAGGCTCATATTGTGTGTTGCAATAAAAGATGGCATAGCCTGTGTGATAAAGTTGCTGTACTCTCTTTTGGTATCTATGTAGCTGTATGATATCCAGTAGTCAAGGTTCTTTACGGACTTTTTATCCCTGTAAAATAACTCCAGTCCCTGGGCATAACCCTTGCCGCCATTTGTGGGCACAACGTTTCCATAGGGTGGTGGCGCTATTACACGATACGAATTCGGATCATAAGCGCCGTTATTTTTTTCAAGTATAAGGTTTCCATAATTCTTATAATAGGCTTCGACACGCAGCAGGCGGTCGTTCTTGCTGTACTGCCAGTTGGCTATGTAGTGGGTGGCCTGCTGCATGTCCAGTTGCTTGAAGCCAGCCTGCATATATGCGTAATCAGGGTCCTGGTAAAAGATGCCGCCTGCCAGCGATACCTGGCTGTGAGTGCTTGTTTTTATAGCCATGGACAGACGTGGCGCTATTTTGTCAACATTCAGGAACATACTATGTTCATAACGTACGCCCGGCTTTACTGCAATGTTATTGACCGGAGTCCACTCCAGTTCGGTATAGCCTGATATTATTGCCTCTTCAAATTTCAGTGCCGGATACGTGCTGTAAGTTTTGTTTACACCGAAGTCCTGCACATCAGTTCCAACCAGCAGGTTGAGGCGACTGGTAAAATAGTCCTTGCCTTCTATCCTGAACTGTGTACGCTGATCTTGCTGATTTATAGGTATGGGACCAAACTTGTTTTTTGTCTCGTTGAGGCTGTAAGATGCAGCGGTATAGAGGTAATACTTCGCTTTAAATGACTGCTTGTACGATACATTGCCATAATAATACTGGTCCCTGGTCGAATAATGTACCGGATCGCCAAGGCTATCGAAAGGCCCGCCTGCTGCACCAGCCCTATACGGATTAGCAATTTCTATCCCACTCTGATTGTAATTCACATTAAAACTGGCCTTCAGGATACCATCCTTATTTGGTTTCCACACATAGCGCACATTACCTGATCCGCCGGATGGTGGTTCGTAAAATTTATAGTTGGTAGTTGCCAGCGCGAAGAATGGGGTAGTGTTGTTATAGCCTCCGCCAATGTCAAGCGCACTGTTCTTCCACTTTTTGGTTCCGGATGCATATACACCTGCCATATTGATACCCATGTTTATATTGCTCTTATCGGGTAAGTCGGTTGTGTTCAGTTCCAAAACGCTGGACAATGCCTGTCCATACTTGGCACTGTAGCCACCACTGCTAAAGGCAACGCCCTGGTAGCTGAATGCGCCAAACCGGCTGCGGGTAGAAACACCGGGAGGGCCGCTGAAAAATGCATTCTGCACCACCATTTCGTCCACCACTATGGCAGCCTCACTTGCATCGCCACCTCTTACAAACAGGCCATTGTCTGCGCCAGTCTGTTGTGTACCGGGCAGCATGCTCATAGCTTTCACCACATCGGCCTGTGCGCCTGCGGTGGTCACAATATCCAGTGGCTTCAGTACGGTCTTGGTTTTGTCGTTCGATGCTTCAAAAGAACCTGCAGTGATCACTACCACGTCCAGGTCGCGCGCCTTGGCCTTCATGTGGAGTACTATTCCGCTCATGTCACCGCTGATCACTATGGGTAGCCCGGCATTTTCATGGCCGACCTCTGATGCCATTATGGTTTGGTTTCCTGTCTCTGATGTGGTAAACCTGAAGATCCCCAGGCTATCCGTTGTTCCGCCGTCCAGCGTATTGTCCAGGTATACGCTGGCGTTTCTTACCGGTCTGTCTTTAGTGTCTAAAACCGTCCCGCTGATCTTGTACTGAGCGTGTGCTCCTGTGCCTGCGAACAGGAGAAAAATCAAAAAGCCAATAGTCCTGAAAATTCCCAAACGTATAAATTGTAGCATCAATCGTGTGATTTGTGGCTGCAAAGCTATGCGGTAGCCAAAAGATATGAAAATTTATTTCGGCTAATTGTTCAGGCAGGTCGGTAAATGGTAATTATATAGCGGCGAAAAACGTATTTCCTTTAACTTAGCGGTGTATTATCATCTATATACAATGAAATATTTACCAATACCATCGAAATTGTACGAGCAGAACAGGCAGCGTTTCATCAGGAAAATGAAGCCTAATTCTTTGGCCATTTTCCCGGCAAGCCCTGTTTTCCCCAAGAGCGGCGACGGTACTTATGGCTATAAACCAGATGCAGATGTATTATGGCTGTCAGGCATCACACAGGAAAAAACGATCGTGGTGCTCTACCCCGACAACCCGGATAAGAATATGCGCGAGGTACTCATCCTGCTGCGGCCTAATGAGCTGATGGAAAAATGGGTTGGCCACAAACTGCGCAAGGATGAGGCCACCGCTATTTCCGGCATTAAGAGCGTGCAGTGGCTGGATGGCTTCGATACGCAGCTACAGGTGATGATGAACAGCGCCGATGTGGTGTATCTCAATACCAACGAGCATAACCGACTCGATACCGAGCTGTATCGTACCGACCTGGTATTTGTACAGGATGTAATGAAAAAATACCCGGTGCATACTTATGAGCGTGCCGCACGCATCATGAAAGAGCTGCGCAACATAAAGACCAAGGATGAAATAGAAGTAACGAAAACCGCTATAGATATTACAGCGAAAGCATTGGACCGGGTACTGAAATTTGTTAAGCCCGGTGTGATGGAGCACGAGATAGAAGCAGAAATAACCCATGAGTTCCTTCGCAACAGGGCTACCGGCCACGCCTATGGCTGCATCATCGCTTCCGGCGATCGTGCACGCACGCTGCACTACGAGGAGAACAACCAGGAATGTAAAGACGGTGAATTACTGCTAATGGATTTTGGTGCAGAGTACGGCAACTATAATGCGGACCTCACCCGCACCATCCCGGTAAACGGCAAATTCACGAAGCGCCAGAAAGAAGTATACAATGCCTGCCTGGCAGTACACAATCATGGCAAGAAGATATTGAAGCCCGGCCTTCCGTTCCAGGACTATGTGAAGAGCATCAACGAGGAAATGGAAAAGCAGCTCCTGAAAATAGGACTGATCACGAAGGAGGATATTAAGAAACAGGATCCTGATAACCCCGCCTTCCGCAAGTATTTTTACCACGGTGTTACCCACTACCTGGGCATTGTGGTGCATGATGTCGGTACGTATATGGACGTAGTAAAAGAAGGTATGCTGTTCACTATCGAGCCGGGTATCTACATAGAGGAAGAGCAAATGGGCATTCGCATTGAAAATAATATCTGGATCACTAAAAACGGCAATATTGATCTGTTCAAGGATATCCCGATCACAGTAGAAGAGATTGAAGCAGCAATGAAAAAATAATAGCGCTATGAAGAAGATCTGTTTGATGCTGGCATTATCTGCCATTGCCTTTTCCGCACCCGCACAACTTTATTTCAGGGCCGGCATTGGTTATGCAATGCCACAGGCAGGGCAAAGCATGTACGATACACCGATACCATACAATGGTTTCCCTACCGGCTATAACGGAACAAGGAACAATCCTTCTTCACAAAGCTTTGCCTATAGTATCAAATCAGCTTCCTTCTCAGCCGGTGTACCCGCTACCATCGGCCTGGGCTATATGGTCTCTGATCATGTGGGGATTCAACTGGATGCATCTATAGGCCTGTCAAACAAGAAATATACATTCGTCGACAACAATGTTAACCTTGGCACTGCAGCGTCACCCGTTCCCGGTACCATCAGCACGACGCAGACAGCTAACCATCCTGTACTTTTAATACCCGCGCTGGTTATACAATCCGGTGGTGAAAAGCTGAAGGTATACGGCCGTATTGGTGCAGTATTGCCGCTGAATACAAAGGTGACCCAGGAAATGGTACTCAGTAATCTGCCGGGCGCCGGGGCAGTAATAGTCGATGATTTTACCTGGCAGATCAAAAGCAGTTTCTCTGTGGGCTTTACCGCCGCCGCAGGTGTAAAATATCAGTTGAACGATAAAATGAGCATATGGGGAGAGTTTAGTTTCTTATCTATGACCCAGAATACTAAGGAGCAGAACCTTCAAACCTGGACGGAAGACGGGCAATCTGTATCGCTGTCTGCATACCCATATCCTACCCACATCAAGTTCAGCAAAACTGCTATCGTTGATACCACTTTCGAAACTTTCCCAACATATGGCCAGCCCTTTAGCAATGTCGGCTTCAACGTAGGGATATCATTCAACATCTCTGAGAAAAAAGCACGCGGAAATAAACACTTTACCAGCGACGAAGGTGAAGAAAACAAGAAACCATTCAAAAGGCGCTAAGCAATCCTACCTCAGCCTGTCCATAGATTTTACCAGCTTTTCGTCTTTACGAATGCCAAAAATGGCAAGCAAAACAAGCACTAAAGAAATTACCGGCAGCACGGCTCCTATCCAATAGCTGCCGCTTGACGGAGGGGGCACCGTTTTACCCAGGTTACCTACGCGGGCCAGTAACAAAGAAATAAAGGATAGCAAGGCAATAATCGTCGCAAAACTCATCGCCATTTGCCTTTTCCGGTTGCCATACATAAAAATGGTAACCAGTGGAACGATAGTAATGACAAGGGCCACTAGCAGTGATGGATAATGATCGCTTACACGCAATTGCCCCAATGTATCTGCGCCATTTATTATAGTATGCGTTCTGTACAGGTCAAAATAAAATACGCCTGCGTTCAGAAGTGCAGCTAGAAGTAGAAAAATTGATTGCTTCCGTTGTATCATAGTAAGTCAAAAGTTAAAAGTCAAAACCTAAAGATGCATATTCAAACCGGGATCTAAAATTGTTTACCCGATCATTTCTTTGCCAAAATAACTCCAAAGAACTTGTGGTAACTTTATTCCCTCCGGTGTCTGGTTATTCTCCAGCAGGCATGCCATAATGCGCGGCAACGCCAGGGAGCTGCCGTTCAAAGAATGTACCAACTGTGTTTTCCCGCTGCCATCCTTATACCTTATCTTCATCCTGTTGGTCTGAAAAGTCTCAAAATTTGACACTGAGCTAACTTCCAGCCAGCGCTCCTGCGCAGCACTATACACTTCAAAGTCGTAAGTTAGTGCCGATGCAAAACTCATATCTCCGCCACAAAGACGTAGTATGCGGTATTGCAATCCCAGTGATTGCAGCAATACCTCTACATGCTTTACCATGCCATCCAGCACATCGTAGCTTCCGGTTGGGGTAGCCAGTTGCACTATCTCTACTTTATCAAACTGGTGTACCCTGTTCAGGCCACGCACATCCTTGCCGTAAGAGCCCGCCTCACGGCGAAAACAAGGTGAGTATGCCGTCATCTTCACAGGCAATTCACTTTCCTGTATTATCGTATCCCGATATAGGTTTGTAATGGGCACTTCGGCAGTTGGTATCAGGTAAAAATTATCAGCCACAGCATGATACATCTGCCCTTCTTTATCCGGGAGCTGGCCCGTACCATAGGCAGACGCTTCATTCACCATAAAAGGCGGGCAGAATTCTTTATATCCTGCAGCCATATTGTAGTCAAGGAAGTAGTTGATAAGCGCCCGCTGGAGTCTCGCACCCTGACCCATAAAAACAGGAAAACCGCTGCCGGTTATTTTATTGCCCAGTTCAAAGTCTATGAGCTTATATTTATCAGCAAGCTCCCAGTGCGGCAGTTTTTGTGCAGTAAGATCCGGCATACTTCCACCCTCCCGCACTACTTCATTGTCTTCGGGTGTCTTGCCGGCTGGCACGCTGCTGTGAGGCAGGTTGGGCAGGCGCACCAGCATATCCTGCATTTCTGTTTCCAGGTCGCTGAGCTTTTGTGCTATGTCTTTTGCCTGCTCCTTATGCAGACCTACCTTTTCCTTCAGTAATTCTGCGCCTTCCTTGTCCCCTTTAGCCATTAACTGGCCTATACTCTTGGCAGCCGCATTCTGAGACGATGCCAGCGCGTCATTTTCTACCTGCAGCGCGCGACGACGTTCATCAATGTTTACGATCTTTTCTACCAGATCGGTATCCCTGAAGTTCTTTTTCTTCAGTCCATCCAGTATCAATTCTTTATTCTGCCTGAATAAATGTATGGGCAACATAGTAGTAAAATTATTGGTCGCAAAGATAATCTAAAACCCCTTATACTCGCCCGTGAAACGGATCGCATTTGAATGGTTATAAATTTATTGATCGCCTCAAGTGGTTAAAAAAACATAGTTACGGCGAGCAATAATTTCTTCCGGAACTAAAAATAACGTTGAAAACCTACGCGATTGCCCCGCTGTAGAATGTTTAGCCGGCCTTACCCGCACTTTAGGGATTGATTATTACCCGAGATCTATTTCCGTATTATCGCCTATATTCAGGCTTTGGCTGAGGCCGCGCACATATGCATCATTACCAATGATTGAAGAATTAAGCACCACTTGCTGCAGCTCTGCGTAGGAGCCGATTATTGAGTCTTTCACAATAGACGATTCCATTTTGGTATACTCGCCTATGGTCACATTCGGACCTATGATGCAATGCCTGATGGTGCACCCCTCAGCAATATTTACCGGGGGTATGATCACCGTTGTATCGAAGGACATTGGTTCTTTGTTGGGGTGTTCATCTTCCATTTGTTTCAGAAGAATGGCGTTCGTAGATAGCAGTGTCTCCTTCTTACCGCAATCAAACCAGTTATTCACCCGGAAAGCGTGAAAGGTAATACCATCCTCCACCATATGCTGTAGGGCATTGGTAAGATGATACTCTCCGTTTTCATCAGCTGTGTTATTCAGATTCTTTTCTAATGCAGCATACATAGCCGCAGTCTCCTTGATATAGTAGATGCCTACCATTGCCATATTTGACTTTGGTATCAGTGGTTTCTCCACCATGCGGGTCACAATATCTTTATCGTTGAGTTCGGCAACACCAAAACTACGCGGATCATCTACTTTGCGCACTCCTATCTGCGACACATCGCTTACCAGGATGTCTTTAACGTTATAATCGCACACGGTATCGCCTAACACGATCATCACTTCATCGTTATTTACAAACTCCTTCGTAAGCCAAATGGCGTGGCCAGTGCCTCGCCTGTCGTTCTGACTAACAAAAGTATGCTTGAGCTGCGGGTAGGTCTTGGCAATATAACGCTGTATTTTCTCGCCCAGGTAGCCTATCACGAAAACAAACTCGGTAACTCCGGCTTCTAACAACTGGTCTACGATAACACCAAGAATGGTTTTCCCGGCAATTGGAATCAATGCCTTCGGTTGGGTATATGTAAGCGGACGTAGCTTTGTGCCGGCTCCCGCAACTGGTATTATTGCTTTCACAAATAGGAATTGAGCAGTAAAAATACTATTAAATGCGGAATTAAAACTAAGATGGGGTCCATAGTTTAATATGGAGATAAGGGGATAAAAGCTGCCAGGCGCCATGCCTGCAGCCCGTTATTTTTCAGAAATATCCAAGGGCTAAAATCATTTTATTTCATTGTGTTACATATTGTAATTACTTTTGGAGAAATTAAAAATTCAGGTACATGCATATTGGCCATTCAAAAAGTCCCATTGTTCAGCTCTCTGTTGAATTTTCGTTGATGGTCATCAAATATGCAGAACAGCTTGAAGCCAACAACAAACGCATTATCGGAGACCAGCTCCTGATAAATGGTACTACGTTAGGTGCGCACATAATGGAGGCTCAGAGCGCTGAGACCAGCGATGAATATTTTGAGAAAATGAGGGTCGCAGACAGAAAAGCTCACGATACCTGGTATTGGCTTTATTTATGCGAAGAGTCGGCAGGATACGGGCATAACAAAGAGTTGTCAAAAAAACTCGACGAGGTAATGAAGGTTTTGCATACCATTATCTTATCAGCAAATAAGCTTCAATAGCGGTTATTTTGTAGTGTGCTCGCTAACCATTTTTCCAAACTCTTCGTCATTCGACTCCCACAATTCTATTTTGTTTCCTTCCGGATCCAGGATGTGAGCAAATTTCCCGTATTCGTATACCTGTAACTCACCTATTTGTTCTATTCCCTCTTTTTTAAGCTCGCCCAGCAGCCATTCCAGGTCTTCCACACGCAGGTTTATCATAAACTCCTTTCCCGATGGCTCAAAGTATTTGGTATCAGCCGGAAAAGTGCTCCACACACTATATCCTTTTTTATCCGGCTCACCGACATGTCGCCATTCAAACGTAGTACCATACTGATCTGTATTTAAGCCCAGGTGATGACTATACCAGTTACGGATAGCGACAGGATCACCACATTTGAAAAATATACCACCAAAGCTGGTAACTCTTTTTGGCATGAAAAATCTATTTATGGTTATTGAATGTTCTGAAAATACAAAGTTCCGGCAAAACCGGAACTTTGTGAACTAACTTTTATTGAGCTTATTAATAAATCGTAAGATCGAATTCACCGAGTCGCGTATGAAGCATTGTGCGGTTAGCCGCGAGGTTTACTTTTAGTGGCAATATCGTTTTGTAAAGGTCGCGTTGCGTCTTCATCAGTGTCGAATAAGCAGCCTTATCAGTTGAGGTTGTTGCACCGTCAATACTATGTTTTGTATATGTGATCACATTGCCCATCATACGGTGAAGCGTATCCCATGTAGCCTGTGCAGCTGTCATATTGCTTGCTGCAATGTAAGAATCAAGCAAATTTACCTGCACAGTAAACTCAGCAGCGGAAACATGGGTTACCTGCGCCGAACTGCGCTGAACAGAAGTTACCGTACAAAGAGCAGTAAGCAAAAAACAAGCTACCAGGATTCGTTTCATGATTCCTATAAAATTAAAGGTTTAAAAAGCTATTACTAATACTACTAGTAAATAGTAAGATCGAACTCCTGGAGTTTAACACGTATCACAGTACGGTTAAGTGCCAGGTCTACCTTCAACTTCCAGATTGCCTGGTAAATGCTTATCTGGTTAGTGATGATCGCATTATACGTTGCCTTGTCAGCGGGTGTTGTTGCACCATAGATGCTGGCCTTGGTTACGCCAAGCACTTTTATCATCATCGAGTTCAGGGTATCGAATGTAGCTTTGGCCATTGGTATGTTTCCTGCGCCGATATAAGCATCCATTTCATCAACTTTTGCCATGAATGAAGCAGCGGTAACAGACTGTGCCGATGCGTGCTGAACTGATGTTACCGTAAGCGAAGCGGTAAGTAAAAAACACGCGAAAAGAATACGTTTCATTATTTTAAATTTTACTAAAGTTATAAAAAAATTCCTTATTCACTATCTAAGACAGTAGCACCCCCCCCATATAGTTGGGTTTTATACCGTAAAGAAGGAGAAATAATTATTTCCCCCATCCCCAGCGTGCTCCATTTTTTATCTACAGCAGCAATTGTTTTATCATCTCCCACTATAATGTTGGGCCAGGGACGGTCAAAGTTATCTAATTTTTTTGTTTTACGTGTGCCATCCAACCCTAAAATGTTGTTTCCTGCATAAAAATTATCCCTTTTGGGGTCCAGGTTGTTGCAAAAACGCCATAAAACGTCCGCTATATCATCAATTTTCACTGTATGTTCAACATATAATATCATTTTTATTCCATCCAGTCCGGGTTGCCGGCATAGCTGCCCATGCAGTTCAGATACATGATGTGCACGTTCTTTTTTCACCGAAACAAACAAAACAGGTATTTCCCATTCTTTTGCCAATCTTTCATTAACGCCATTTATTTCCGGGAAAAATGTCAAAATATTTTTCTTGGAGAAATCGGGAAGCAATTTAAATGGCAGGAGTGGAGTTGATATTTCCTCCTC
>CANJQU010000090.1 GCA_947476485.1 Chitinophagaceae bacterium | reverse complement strand
CTATGTGCCACCGATAGATATTATCACCCTTGACGTCACATCCACACCAGCATTGTGCACCCTTTCTACCGGCAGCATGACCGTTACTCCGATGGGCGGCGTTACACCCTACTTATATTCATGGAGTACCGGCGCTGCAACATCATCGATCTCCGGGGTTCCCGCAGGATATTATGCACTCACCGTTACCGATAATATGGGATGCACTGTAACAAAATACCCATACCTGCCAAGCAACTCGCCTATGGGTGTTGGTATCAGCACAATGCAGACCTCGTGTATTTTCAACAACGATGGCATGCTTACGGCAGTACCTATGGGTGGCACCGCTCCATATTCTTACGGCTGGAGCACCGGCGGCACAACACCCACCATTTCTGCCCTGACTTACGGACCTTACTGGCTGAATGTAACAGATGCTACAGGCTGCACTGCCAGCGACTACACATGGCTACCTTACGATTCTTCTGCTACCGATTGCTACTGCACTATTTCCGGTACCATTTATAATGATACCAATCCAAACTGCACGCAGGACCCGGGCGAAGCCGGTATCAATAACATACAGGTATATTGTTCGGGCATTGGTTATACCTATACCAACGCCAGCGGGCATTATTCGTTCATAGTACCATCCGGCACCTATACGGTGTCTGAGACAGTGCTTGCTTTTTACCCGCTTGCACCATGCCAGAGCAATGCGATCGTTGTGACCGCCGCTGCCGCAGCAGGCTGTGAGCATACAGTAGACTTTGCCAACACAATGGATACCATTCACGACATCCACATTACCACCTGGGATTATTCATGGCCGGTTGTGGGAAATCTGTATACACAGGTTACCACAGTATCAAATGATGGAACGGTAGAAGAAGACTCCGTACTTGCCAGCTACAAATCAGATGGACAGTTACTGACACCATCTTTTACTCCATCGGGCGTATTTACAGGTGGTCCGTATTACCACAACACTGCCGCTGGTTTCCCCGCACTGGCTGCCGGCAGTAGTTCCGTATTTTATGTTAACTACCATGTGCCGACCGACATTCCGGTGGGAACGAACGTGGTATTTATGGATACGGCTGCATACCTGGCACCCATGAGCAACTGGCTCAATGATTACTCGCCATGGAACAACGTTAACTACTTCACTGCTACTACCGTTTCTTCTTACGATCCTAACTTTAAGGAAGTAAGCCCCAAAGGTACCGGCCCTGAAGGTTTCATTACTTATGCAGACTCTACACTTGAGTACATGGTTCACTTCCAGAATACCGGCACAGCGCCTGCACAGAATATTGTTGTTATCGATACCCTTGATAACAACCTGGACTGGACTACGCTGCGCCCTGAGTATATGTCTGCCCCATGCAAGGTTACTATGGTGCAGCAAGGCAGCAGCAAGATCGCGAAGTTTACGTTCAGCAATATCTTCCTGCCTACCCAAACGGCTGATGACCTCCGCAGCAACGGTATGTTTACCTATACCATTAAGACAAAACCAGGTCTGCCTTTAGGTACTACGTTCAGGAACCGCGCTTCTATCTACTTCGACTACAACGAGCCGGTACTCACCAACCAGACACTGAATACCATTGGCCTGCCAGCAACCTTCGTAACAAATACTACACAGGTTGAAGCGGCAAGGTCCTTCTCTATCTACCCTAACCCGGCTAATATGAGCTTCTCTGCAGTGATCAATACTACCGCAGCCGCATCAGCAGAAATGACCATCGCTGACGTTACCGGCAAAATGCAGTTAAGCAAAACTATAGAGCTGCAGAAAGGCGCTAACACGATCGCAACAAGCATCAGCACATTGGCCCCGGGCGTTTACTTTGTAACCCTGAACAATAACGGCAAAACAGAAACACAAAAGCTGGTAGTTATTAAATAAGCTACCGGGTAATTGAATACCGAAAAGGGATGCCAAACTGGTGTCCCTTTTTTATTCCCTTAATTTCCCTAAAAAAAGTCATGCTATGCGTTTATTATATGGGCTCGTCTTCATCCCCTTATATATTGCATGGGTAATTTACAGGGCGTTCATTAAAAAGGACATAAAGCAACATAAAAACGATCTTTATGGGCTCACATTCTTTATTGTCGTGTGGCTGCTGATATATTTTTGGGTATTCTATTAGCTAACAGTTGAGCCGAAAATCCGAAGGGCAACCAATAATAACAAACGCAAAACCCGCACTAACGTTTATCCAAAGATGAAAAATTAAAAAGCCCCAAAACCAGTGAAAAAATGTTGGTTTGAGGCACTCAGGAAATGATTTCATTTGATAATCAACTTCTTGCGCTGCAACCCCTATGCCCCACGCATGCCCCCTTTGCGCCCTAAACATGCCCCATTCGTACCCCAAAATGCCCCATTCTTCGCTGGCTGACCCGTTGATAATCCTATTTTTTTGTTTACTGCCGCTTACCTGCTCTATATTATTTAGGAGCATCGAGATCTGCTAATAACTTTTTGCAGTGGCGTCGCCATCTCTTCAACAAATCGCGTTTTTCATTAGCAAGATCGAGATAGGCTTGCCTCACGAAATCTTCGTCCGAGCAAAACTCTGCGGCACTGTCTATTATTTTTTTATGAAGGGCAAACACCTTCGCGAGTTCTGGTATTTTTTTATTTTTCATATTGATCGGGTGTCTCTTTTTTCATTTAGAGATGCATTTTTTGATGCTTTCTGCACAAAGTTGAGCTGAGGAACTGGTTTTGGCAAAACAAGTTTTTATGATAGTATACTTTTCGCACTATCATATGCAGCTAGCTGGATATGATGTATTTTTTTTTCGAGATAAGGGATTGATATTGCGGGGGGTACAGGTTATTGATACCTTGAAAAAATGGCAAGTGTGGTTTTGGGATGAAAAGTTGCACTTCGTGGGAGACGTTAGTAGGAATTTATATGCGTCACGCCATCGTCTTCTCGGTCATCGACTTCAGTACCTAGATGGTATTAGAGTCCTGCGATCAACCTTCGTTAAAGCTAGGGTAGATGAAAAGGACAGGGACTCGGAGGGGGCACCAGTGATGACAAATGGTACAAATCACGAACCAATTTATTGAAAATCTGACAATATTTATATAGCTTAAACCCTCAAAACATGACAGGGTTACTTTTATTACTTGCAGCAATAGTTGTAGCGGTATTTAAACGTTGGTCTTTTGAGATGAAACGTAAACGTCGTCGCGACTATTACAGGAATGTATATCTTAAATCTGATGAATGGAAGCGAAAGCGGAACGTAGTACTCCTGCGAGACAATTGGCGTTGCGTATACTGCGGAGAATCTGCAACACAAGTTCATCACACAAGATATGCGAAACGGAACATAGGGAAAGAACCCATCAAATGGCTTGTTTCAATCTGTAAATCCTGCCACGACGCTCAACATAATAAAAGCCACCTATTTTCATTGGATTTTACATTTAGAAGAACCTGATTGGACTTATGTCGAACCGCTTTGTGCAAAATTTAGAGCGCTTGATTGATTAGAGACACCACAATATGCCGTGGTCGCAGCCACTACCGCGGCTACAGTAATAGTTATAACAGCTCTCTTTAGATGACCTACACCCTACTACCCCTTATACTCCTTCAGCGCAGCTTCCAAACAATCCATGGCAGCATTGATGTCGTCTTTATTGAGTACATAAGCCAGGCGCACTTCGCTCTTGCCTTTTCCGGGAGTTGCGTAGAAGCCGGCTGCAGGGGCCATCATTACGGTAGCTCCATTGTGCGAAAAACCTTCGAGTAGCCATTGGCAGAATTTCTCGGCATTGTCTACCGGCAGCTTAGCGATGGCATAAAAAGCGCCACCCGGTAATGGGCAGGTTACACCCGGCATAGCCTTAAGGCGTGCTACCAGCACATCGCGGCGGGATGTATATTCGGCATGTACTTCGTCAAAATAATCGGCAGGCAGATCTACTGCTGCCTCTCCAAGTATCTGTGCAAAGGAAGGGGGGCTCAGGCGGGCCTGGGCAAACTTCATAGCAGCATCAAGCACGGCCTGGTTGCGTGTCACAAAGGCGCCTATGCGGCCACCACATGCACTGTATCTTTTAGATATAGTATCGAGCAAAATGGCGTTCTCTTCCATACCTTCCAGCGACAGCGCAGAAATATGCTTGTTGCCATCGTAGCAGAACTCACGATAGGCTTCGTCGCTGAACAGGAAAAGATCATGCTTAAGGCATATTTCTTTAAGCACATTCAGCTCTTCCATGCTGTACAGATAACCGGTAGGGTTATTCGGATTGCAGATCATGATGGCCTTTGTGCGGGTG
Source organism: Chitinophagaceae bacterium (assembly GCA_947476485.1). Taxonomy (GTDB): domain Bacteria; phylum Bacteroidota; class Bacteroidia; order Chitinophagales; family Chitinophagaceae; genus Nemorincola. Next base: position 14,012 of record CANJQU010000090.1, on the reverse strand, counting down.
GTCACTGCCTTTTCAAATACTTCTATAGGCGGCAATGCAAAGCCCGTTTCGATGCCGGATGGTATGGGTACCACCTTCACGCCAGAGCTGGTAGAAAAGCCATTGTAGTTAGCATAAAACGGTTCCGGTATAATGATCTCATCACCCGGATCGAGGCAGCTCATTATGGCAAACATAATAGCCTCAGAGCCACCGGTGGTCACAATGATCTGGCCGGGTGTTACATCGATGTCATTACGCTTGTAGTATTCCACCAGTTTCTTCCTATAGCTATCGAAACCTGCACTGGGGCTGTACTCCAGCACCTTCATATGGGTGTTCTTTACGGCATCGAGGATAGCCTGTGGCGTTTCTATATCTGGCTGACCAATATTGAGATGGTACACCTTAGTGCCTCTTTTCTTGGCAGCATCAGCAAATGGAACAAGTTTACGAATTGGCGAAGGCGGCATTTGCGCGCCACGATGTGAGATTACCGGCATGGGCGCAAAGATAAAGGTAAAAGGGTAATTAAGTTAAAGGTTGATAAGTGATAAGTTGATAAGTTGATAGATTGATAGCGTAAAGGGGTAAATGGTTAAAACATAAAGTGTATAAGCAGAATAGGAAAAGGTAATCTTCAAAAAGAAAAAGGTTGCCTTTGAAAGACAACCTTTAAATACAATTGACATCTAAGTGCCGTATTAACTTATCACTTATCAACTTATCACTTATTTGCCCGGCACTTCGTCTTTTGCATTGCCCTTGATGCGCAATACATAACGTTTTTCACCGTGCGGCGTTTTGGCGTTTGACTGGATATATACTTCTTTGTCAAAAACACCGTGTTGCTCATCGGTCTTTAGTTCCAGGGACACATAGCCCTTCTGGCCAGGCAATACAGGGTTTTTGCTCCAGTCCACATTGGTACAACCGCAAGAAGGAGTAACATTCATTACGATAATGGGCTGGTTACCCACGTTTGTAAATTCAAACGTGTGCTTGGCGCCCGGGCCACGCTTTACGACGCCAAAGTCCCAAACGTCGCCGCCTTCAAATTTGAAGACCGGGCCTTCTGCCTTTTCCTGGGCTCTTACCTGTATGCCTGTGCATGAAAGCAGGCAAAATAATGCGATCAGTATCTTCTTCATAAAATTTTGTTATCGTAAGACTTCTCCTATTTTAAAATAGTTGGCTCACGCCAACTATTTCAGGTATACATTAAGCATGGTAAATACTATTTAGCAGGCGCCGGGTTCACTGTTGTCGTTGGCGCCGGAGCTGCTGGCTTTGGCTTCACATTGCCGCGGATATGTAATACCATTGGCTGCTGCTTTGCATTTGAATTGATGGTAACATCCTTCATGATCGGGCCCTGGCGTCCGCTTGTAGTGTACGCCACGTGGATCACACCTTTTTGTTTTGGCAATATCGGCTCGTGGGGCCATGTTGGCACAGTGCATCCGCATGAACCATGTGCATCATTTATCACGATCGGCTTTTTACCAGTATTCTTGAATTCAAAATCGAACTCAGCCAGCGGTCCTTCCGGAACTTCACCGAAATCATGAGTTTCTTCCTTGAATTTGAATTCACCAGCGTCCGGATCCGGAGCAGGAGCAGCCACCTGGGGCGCTGCTGCCGGTGCAGGGTTAGGCGTTGGCGCCGAAGCAGGTTTCTTGTCCTGTGCATTGGCGGCTGCCGCGCTAATCGTAAGGCAAAGGATGGCAATAAATACTTTTTTCATAATTTTTTTTTGTGGTTAAAATTGAGCTTGTGTGGTTACTAATTTGTTTTGATCATTGAAACATTTTCAGGAACAGAGCCCGTTGGCGCTTTTTCCACATTTCCTTTTATCGTGAGCACCTTAGTACCTGCGTTAGATACAATGGAGATCGTTTTTGTAAATGCGTTTGCTTTTCCCTTAGTATGAAATGCAACATTTATCGTTCCGGTTGCACCGGGCATAACAGGTTCATTGGAATAACTTGGAACAGTGCACCCGCAGGAAGGTTGGGCTTTCTGAATGATGATCGGTTCTTTACCTACATTCTTAAAGCTGAACTCACAGGTAGCATCCGGCCCTTCGGGTATGGTGCCGAAATCATGGGTTGCGTCCTTAAAGGCCATATCGTCGGCTTTTAACGAAGAAGCAGGAGCGGCCGCCGGAGCAGGAGCAGGAGCCACAGTCTGTGGTTTTTCCTTAGCTTCATCTTTCTTATGCTTCTTATTCTGTGCTATTGTTACACTTGCGGTAAGCAGCAAAATACCCAATGATAAAATAACTTTTTTCATATTCACTTAGTTTTCCCTTGATTGTAGATGTAAGAAACAAATTTAGTACCAAAAATTCAAAATTCGATGTTTTTTATTGTTAAAACCTTCCAAAAGGAATTCAATCGTAGTTTTGCGCAGGATGCTTAAACTTCTGGTTATACAAACGGCTTTCACAGGCGATGTGGTACTTGCAACCGCGGTGTTGGAAAAACTGCATCTTCAGTATCCGGCAGCGCAAATAGACTTTCTGCTGCGGAAAGGAAATGAAGGCCTTTTAGCAAGCCATCCGTTCATCACCAACCTCATTGTATGGGACAAGAGTACACAGAAACGAACCAACCTTTTTAAAATAGCCATGCGTGTAAGGCGGGAGCAATACAGCCACGTCATTAACCTGCATCGTTTTTCTTCCTCCGGCCTTATTACATTTTTATCCGGCGCGAAGTACAAGGCAGGGTTTGATAAAAACCCATTTGCTTTTTGCTATACAAAAAAGGTGCGCCACTCCATATCTGCGGCCTATACCGAAAACCCGGTTCATGAAGTGCAGCGCAACCAGATGCTTATCGCAGATATTACAGATCACAACGCAGCAATGCCTGCACTTTATCCATCAGATGGAGACCGGGGGCAGATTACCCAGTACCAGGCGGGCCCCTACATATGTATCGCACCATCCTCAGTATGGTATACGAAGCAATTTCCACCCGAAAAGTGGATCAGCCTGATAAATATGCTTCCGGCGCATTACCACATTTACCTCTTGGGGGCTCCGTCAGACAATGCCCTGGGTGCAGAGATAATCAACAAGTCGGTGCACCAAAACGTCACCAATTTATGTGGGAAGCTAAGTTTCCTGCAATCGGCGGCATTGATGCAGGGCGCTGGTATGAACTATGCAAACGACTCAGCACCGCTCCATTTTGCATCGGCTATGAATGCACCTGTTACAGCCGTTTTCTGCTCCACTGTGCCGGCATTTGGGTTTGGTCCTTTGCGGGACAATGCAAGAGTAGTGGAAATAAAGGAACGGCTCTACTGCAGGCCCTGCGGCCTGCACGGACGGAAATCCTGCCCGGAAGGCCACTTCAGGTGCGCGGCAGACATAACTAACGAACAGCTATTATGGTGGACTTCGAAAACGATATAAAAAACTGCATTAGTGCACTGCAAAAAGGCGGAACGATACTCTACCCCACCGATACTGTATGGGGGCTGGGTTGTGATGCCATGAACCCGGCAGCGGTAGAAAAGGTATTCGCGTTAAAAAACCGCCCGAAAGAAAAAAGTATGATCGTATTACTGGCGGATGCGCGCGATGTAATACAGTTTGTGGCAGCCCCTCACCCCGACATTATAGCTATCATAGAAAATTTTGACAGACCCACAACCGTGATCTTTGACGATGCGCTCGGGTTTCCGGACAATGTTGTGAACCGGGATGGGAGTATAGCCATACGCGTTACTACTGATCCTTTTTGCAAGGCGTTGATAAAAAGATTCAGGGGGGCGGTAGTCTCTACCTCCGCCAACATCAGCGGCGCACCCACCCCTTCCATATTCCGGATGATCGACAGCAATATCGAAGCGACCGCAGACTATGTAGTGAAATTCCGACAAGACGATGAGGCTATTGCAACTCCTTCCCGCATTGTACGGATCCTTGAAAATGGCGAAATGAACATAATAAGGGGCTAGACTGTTTTGCGTAATTTATATATTAGCTCAATTACATTTTCCTCTTCAAAACAACTCCTGCACGCTGAAAAGCATTAGGAAAAACATTAAAAGACTTGAGTGTATATAAAAATAAGTGAATAACCCCGGCAATTAACGATAACGTAAAAAACATGACCATAAATAGCATAAGGTTTTTTGAAATTATTGTTAGATTTGTAGTTATTACCACAAAGCACAGTTATGAAGAAATTATTTATTTGCATTTTGCTGTTAACTGTCGTCAAAGGATACAGCCAAACTGCTGATACCGCTGAAATTTACTTTGATTATAAGGTTTCTAAAGTTACAGATCGCTCATCAAGGAGGCTGGATAGCTTAAGGTTTGCCCGCGTGCTACTTCCCGGCCATAAGACAACAATATATGGTTATACAGACTATGTAGGTGGAGACGAATATAACAGGGGGCTGTCGGCGGAACGTGCGAAAAATGTTAAGGCCTACCTCGTTTCACTCGGACTTGATGAAGGTGATATCGTTCATTGTGAGGGAAAAGGAATAGCAAAAGCAAATCGTGCTCCAGTAGCAGGTGAGCTGGGCTATGGCGAAGACCGGAAAGTGCTTATTATCATGGAAAGGGCACCATCGAAAACATCGAAGATCAAACCGGCGATAACTAAAACGGCTGATAACAACCCAAACAATTCCACAGCCAATCCGGAAGACCCCAACAACCCTGCCAACAAGAAAAACAAACCGAAGACCGGAACATCGGTAGCGGGGGACCCTAATAACCCGGACAACAAGACGACTAAACCAAAGACTGGGACGTCAGTAGCGGGCGACCCTAATAACCAAGACAATAAGACAACCAAACCAAAGACAGGAACGTCAGTAGCAGGTGATCCTAATAACCCAGGCAATAAGACAACCAAGCCAAAGACAGGAACTTCAGTCGCGGGCGACCCAAATAATCCAGATAACAAGACTACCAAGCCCAAGACAGGGACTTCGGTAGCGGGCGACCCAAATAATCCGGATAACAAGACGACCAAGCCAAAGACAGGAACGTCGGTAGCGGGCGACCCAAATAATCCAGATAGCAAGACCACTAAACCAAAGACAGGGACCTCAACCGCAGGTGACCCCAACAATCCTGCAAATAAGTCCGGGACTCCAAAGGCCGGAGATCCAGGCAGTAATACTAAATTAAATCCTAAAACAAAATCGGGCAACCCTGTACCTGCCGATGTAAGCAAAACGACCGCCAATACTGAAAAGCCGAAGAATGCAACTGGTCCGAAAACGGACGGTGCAAAACCCGGTACCGATCCGGCAACCGGGCAGGAAAAACCTAAGCCGGTTACCGATGGCAGTCAAACACCCAAGCCGGTTACTGCTAACTCTGTTACCGCGGTAGCCGTTAGTTCTGTAACATCTACAGTTACAAACACACAACCACCTGCCCCGCCTAAAATGCCAAAACCGTCGTCTGAACCTGTTATTCCACTGTCAGCGAACGCAAAAATCCCACGCAAAGTAGAAAAGAATATTGCCAACCTTGATCCTAAGAAGCTGATAATCGGCGAGATCATACCTTTGAACAACATCTATTTTGCGCCTGCATCAAATGAAATGCTGCGTCAGTCAGAGCCATCGCTTGAGCAGTTATTCAGCTTCCTAAAGACCAATACCAATCTGGCCGTAGAGATACAAGGGCGGATCTGCTGCCTCAGCCCTATCGATGGTACCGACGAGCCAGATGGTCACGGAAGCACACGTTCTACAGCACGCGCCAAGAACATTTATGATTATCTTGTCAATAAAGGAATTGATAAAAACCGTCTTACCTATTCAGGCCTGGGGAATACAAAACCTTCCGTTTACCCTGAAAGGACCGAATATGACCGCGACCTGAACCGCAGGGCTACGATGAAGATCATTTATAAGTAAGCAACTACAATTCCATTGCCTTAAAAAAAAGTGGCTGCCCCAGGGAACAGCCACTTTTTCATTGAGTCTACTAAGAAGACTATTTCTTATCGGTTGGGCCTGGCTTGAATGCATCATCACTCACTGGCTTGTTTATTTCCACAGACTTTACCACTATGTCTCCCACACCCATTGGAGATGTCATGGTCATTGGGATAACAATTCCTTCAGGCTGTTTTTTAAAGTCGGCAAACGTCATTGACACCTCCTGTTCTGCATCCTGAACCTTCGTGATCATCTCTGTACGAACGATATAGTAGGTTGCGACATCAAAAAAATCGGTCTGCGTGTTGCCATCGTTGTCGGTTACTTTCACTTTGAAGCAAGGCACATTGTTAATTGTGTCTTTACCTACATATTCAGACTTACTGATCGCAGATTTATCCACAAGCATGCCAGACCTTACATTTAGTTTCTCCGCCGCGCCTTTCAATTGCTCTGGCGGTAGCGGGGTTACTTTATCCACCCCCTGCATCGGCATGTACATCCAACCCTCCTTCGGAGTCACGATCACATAGCCGTTTGTACCCATAGCAGATACGTCAACCCGCATTCCTTTACCATTCACTACGGTCTGATTGTACCCGATCTCCATTCCCTGGATGCTCATGCTGCCCACCTTTTTCATCGATGTGATCTTATTCCAGTTCTCGGTTCCGCCCATTGCCTCAATATGTTTCTGAATGATCTCGTCTGCGGATTGTGCTTTTACAGCAGTTGTCCCCGCTATCAGCATCATCGCAGCTGCTACAGATAATTTAATTGCTTTCATTTTTTCTGAAATTTTAGATTGCAAAAGTAAAGGAAAAACAGTTGCAGTATGAATTCAATATGGAAATATTAACAGCCCCTGACTAGGAAATATACTCGCTTAGCTCCAGCCATCTCATTTCCTTTTCCTCGAGGAGTTGCGTGATATGCACCATGCGGTTGCTAAGTTGCTGCACCTGGTCGTAATTGAGGTTCTGATCCATCATTTTTTCTGTGATGGTTACTTTCTCCGCCTCCAGCGATGCTATGTCTTTTTCAAGCTGATCATACTCCCGCTTATCCTTGAACGAAAATTTCTTTTTTTCGGGAGCCGTGGCGGGCTTGTTCGCAATAGGTTTTGGCGCTTCAATTTCCGGTTGCTTCGGTGCGTCCTTTTGTTTCTCTTTAGCCCGTTCTTCTATACGGTAATTAGAGTAGTTTCCGGGGAAATCGCGCACTACCCCATCGCCTTCAAAAACAAACAGGTGGTCTACCAGCCTGTCCATAAAGTACCTGTCGTGCGACACAATAAGGAGGCAACCGGGATACTCGCTAAGGAAGTTTTCCAGCACCGATAATGTGGGGAGATCAAGGTCGTTCGTTGGCTCATCCAGTATCAGGAAGTTGGGATTGCGGAAAAGTATGGCGAGCAACTGCAGGCGCTTCTTCTCGCCACCGCTCAGCTTGGATATGTAGGTATATTGTTGTTCAGGTGGAAAAAGAAAAAGCGTAAGGAACTGTGACGCACTTAGCGTGCTCCCATCGGCAAGCGGAAAATTCTCTGCAATGTTCTTTACGAACTCTATCAGACGCATATCATCCTTTATCTCCAGCCCCTGCTGCGAGAAATTGCCAAACACCACTGTTTCCCCAATATTTATCTTACCGCTATCCTGCATCTCAAGCCCCTGCAACAACTGCAGGAAAGTGCTTTTGCCTGCGCCGTTCCGGCCTATGATCCCAACACGCTCTCCCTTTTTGAACGTGTAGTCAAATCCTTTTAGAATTACCTTGTCGCCGTAACTTTTGTAAACCTTTTTAAACTCGGCCACTTTACCGCCAAGGCGGTTCATCTTCATTTGCAGCTCCACCTGGTTGTCTACAACCTTCTGTTTTGCTTTTGCCTCGATCTCGTAAAAATTATCCTGCCGGCTTTTGGACTTGGTCGTTCTGGCCTTAGGTTGCTTACGCATCCATTCCAGCTCCTTGCGAAACAGGTTTCGGGCTTTGTCTATGTTCGCTACCGTGTTCTCTATACGGGCCGCCTTCTTCTCCAGATAAGACTGATAATCTCCTTCATAAGTAAAGAGTTCCTCATTATCCAGTTCCCATATCTCATCGCAGACATCTTCGAGGAAATAGCGATCATGGGTAACCATGAGCAGCGTCACTTTCTGCTGGTTCAGGTAGTTCTCCAGCCACTCCACCATTTCCACATCCAGGTGGTTGGTAGGCTCATCCATTATCAGCAATACATGCTTGTGCTCAAAACCAATATCTATCAGCACCTGTGCAAGCGCTACCCGTTTGCGCTGGCCGCCGGACAAGGTTTTCACCTTCTGGTCGAGGATATTGATATTCAGTTTATGAAGTATCTGGTGCACCTTGGCTTCAAAATCCCATGCCCCGAGTTCATCTATTTTAGCAAGCGCAGCAGACAGCGCTTCATGGTCTTTAGAACCATCGGCGAGTATCTTTTCGTAGTTGCGCATAGCCTCTGCCACCGGGTGCCTGTAGTGGAAAATGTTATCCAGCACCGAAAGCTCTTCTGCAAATTGTGGCTCCTGTTCAAACAGGGCAACGGTCACATCTTTATGCACCCACAATGTGCCGTCATCAAGCGTATCCTTCCCTGCAAGCACCTTAAGCAAAGTCGATTTACCGCTGCCATTGCGGGCAATAAGGGCTATTTTATCCCCCTCGCTTATGTGAAAAGTGATATTTGTAAAAAGTGGCTTTATGCCGTAAGATTTACTGATCTTGTCTGCTGAAACGTAATGCATAAGAGGCGCAAAGGTACGGGGATAAGGTGAGAGGTTGATAGGTTAAAAAGTTAATAAGACAAGTGCATTTCGATTTTTTGTTCGTTTTCTTCTCAGAACATTTCTCGTAATTGCTGCAAAAACGTATTTTTTATTATCTTTCGCCATTATAATGAAACCGACGATGAAAAAAATACTTCTTTCTGTTGCTTTAGCAGTTCTGGGCCTCTATACTTTTACCGGGTGCGGAAAGCAAACTGAATACCCTAACAGCGTACTGGCAACAATTGATACCATTGTATACAATGCATCCGGTGAGCCTGCGGTAATATTCCGCGCTGATACGTCTACGCATAATCCGCAGAAAGTGTTCATAACCAGCAAAACCAATATTTACATCCCGGGCACAGCTACCCAACCGGCAATTTCAATTGTTGTTCCAAATGCGGTCGGCTACTATGCCGTGCCTTCAGCAGCCACTGCTTCAGTGGTGACATCGGCTACGGGCAGCGGTGGTTCTGCCGCGGTATCCGGCTGGGTACAGGTTGTTAAGAAATATTCAAACAACCGTATCGAGGGCCAGTTCTCTTTTGTCTCGGCAAATGGTACCGTTGTGAAAGACGGGCAGTTCAATGGCATCTATGGCCTTTATTGATCCCATTCTTAAAAAGTATAAACGTATTGGATAGCCGTTGTGCGGGGAGGCTCTATTTTGAGGGGCCTGAGAAAGTAAGCTACGTTGAACAGGTTGTTACATACTACCGATACTTTATGCTGCTCAGTAAGTTTATAACTTAACCGTGCATCAAACACGCTGAAATTCTTGTGCGCTTTCCAGTATCTGACAATATCTATTGGCTGGAAATCAGGAAAGACACTATTGAGCGAATGCGTAAGGTCTTCAATAGTTTCAAATGCTTTGTCGATGTTTTGCATTTTGCTATAGAACCGGTAACTGATCCCCGCCCCTATCTTACGTATACGAACTTCAATATCGGCTTTGATCATGTTCTTAAAACGATATTTCAAGGTATTGCTGGTGGTATCGAGACTGCTGTTCTTAAAGCTCACCGAGTCTCCTACACCGCCTGAGAAATTTTTCGTCACAGCATATATCTGGTTTGGCGTCAGGGATATGGGGTTGATGTAAGTGTAACCGACCAGTGCCGTGATGCCGAATTTTTTATTGCTTTCCGGTGTGGAACAAGCTATTGATATATCAGCACCGCTTACCCGTGAATCTCCTGTATTGACAAATTTAAAACCTACGAGCGATACTGTAGGATCCCAAACGCCAAACAAGTACTCAATAGTATTGTGATAGTTCTGCTGAAAACCAGCCAGATCAAAATACCCCATGCAATTGCCGATCTTAAATCCTTGCTTGATACCCAGCTCAAAATTACGGCTCGTCTCAGGTTGCAACCCGGGATTTGGGAAAACACCAAACAAACCTGCTTTTGTTGCAATGTACCGTTCGGTAATGGTAGGATACCGGAAACCGTCGCCAAAGGATGTCCGGATCCATGTGCCCCTCATCACCTTCAAACTGGCACCAGCCCTGTATATCGGTTGCGCTACACTCTGAAGTTTGTTCGTCTGAAAATATTCATATCTAACTCCCCCGGAAATATTTAATACATCCCAGAATTTCTTATCCATCTGTAAATAACCTGCCAGGTTGGTCACTTTGTTGTTTGGACTGCCACTGGAGTCGTATAACTGAGCGTACGTGGTTGATAAACTTCCCACGACCCCACCGGTAAAAGTGATGCCCATATCCGAATACTTTTTCTGCAACTGGTATTCCCCATAATATAGCGTCCCATTTGTGGATTGGTTGTTGGTCATTTCATCATCTGTATGAAACACCCGGGATACGAAACTATGAATGACGCCACCACCGGCATCATATTTAATGAACGGATCGAGATTAAAAAACGTTTGCTTTTCAAGGAATACAGCACCAGGATACCCCCTATACAGACCGAGCGAATCACTCAGCCAGGCAAGTACCATATTGGTCTTGTTAAACATCCCGTTACCATTTATTCCGAAACTGAGGCCGGTCACTTTCTTTGAGCGATACCTTAAACTGAAGTTGAGCCTTGCCCGTTCCCTCAGCATGTCTTTGTTTGAATAGGTCTTGATACTGTCATTGATCATCAGTATTTTTCTTGTGTCGGTATCAATAAAACCCATCGACGGGGCAGGACCAATATATCCCTGGTCTATATTAAAATTACCCCCTACAACAAAATCTATATTGTGATTGATGATCTCTGCATGAAGAAAATTAAGATTCATAAATCCGGGAATCGCCCCTTTATACCAATTTTCTGCGGGAGCCTGCGGTAAACTATATCCGCCGGCAGAATAACTTATGGTCGTTTTTGGGGTGTTAGTAGGATAGGCCGACCGGATATTTATGACCCCATTAATTGCGGATGACCCATAGAGCACGGATGAGGACCCTTTAATTATTTCTATCTGCGCTATATTCTCAACCGGGATATAGCTCCATTCCGGGCGACCGGCATCGCCACTGAGCAGCGGTATGCCATCTGCCACGATCGCAACCCTGCTGCCTACACCGAATGTGAACCCGCTGCCGCCGCGTATCTGCGGATCATTGTCAATGATAGTTAAGCCGGGCACCTGTTCGAGTGCAGTCTCTATGCTCGTAGTATTCTTATTGTTGATCAGGTTTGGTCTAAGTACTTCCATGGAAACCGTCAGTTCATCCAGTTTCTGATTGAATTTTCCGGAGGAAATAACAATGGTATTCAACAATTCGGAAGACGATACGAGGCCGATATTTTTTTCCGTTATCGCATTCGCCGTTATATGCACCATGAATGTGTCGGGCAACAAGCCGATGTATTCACATTCCAGTTTATGGTAGCCGGTGTCGAGCACAAGAGAGTAGATCCCATCGGGATCCGTTACCGTTCCTTTAGCGGCATTATTCACCAATCTGACAGTAGCGCTGCTGAGCGGTTCATTATTGGCTTTGGAAATTACTCTACCCTTTAAAACACCGGTTTGTTGTGAAAAAGAATTACTGATAAATAACCCCAATGCTATTAATACGGCAAATGTTCGTAAAAGCATTCTATACTTTGTGATTACTGCTTTGTGATCTTTATTGTTTGAGCATGCGCCTCGTCATAATAACGGATGAAGTAGAGACCTGCCGAGATCCCTGCCAGGCTTATGTGCAACGTGTTAACGCCAGCACTCACGGTTTTAATGACCCGCCCGGATACATCCATAAGCTGGACATGACCAGCTACATTTTCAACACCATTGATGTTCAATGTCAGATCATCGTTTACAGGGTTAGGAAATGCGGTAATACCAAACAGCGATGGTGTGCTATTTAAACCTGTGGTTACCGGGTTGTATACCACCTGCAGATCATCGAGCAATAAAATGCTTCCGCCTACTGTAGTCATCTGGTCGGCTGAAGATGTGATATTGAGCAGAATATAGGCAGGTGCAGACGCACTGACATAACTGAAAGGAACACTAAAACGAGTCCAGGAACTTACAGTTGCTCCAACAGTCGTCAAAAACAACGCATCTCCAATTTTGTTAGCCGAGAGATCCGGATGATTGCCGCTTACAGGCGTTTCGGGGTCGTTATAGTCACCTATGTGCAATACTGCGCGAATCTTTCCCTGCTCAGAACCTGCGCCAGGCGTGTACTGATACCAGCCAACAAGGCTATCCGGACGACCTACAAACGCGGTCCGCCGGTTGTCAGAGGCCGAAGAGGTGTTAATTGTACCTATGTAACCTAATGACTTATCTGTAGACGGAGCATTTACAACACCGGTTGTAACCACGCCGTTAACTTTTGTCCCCAGGTAATTCTCTGTTTGCATTTTTACAGAATAGCTCCCGGTATGGCCCGGTGTATTCTGGAAGCAAGTCTGCGGGCCTAACTTTGCGATCGTTGAACCTGACTTATTTGAGTACCAGCCGGTAGGCTCGGCCACAACACCCGGGCTGGGGTTACCGCCCCAAGCCTCAAAATCACCATTTGGTATAGTTGTTTGCGCAGTAGCACCAATACTAATTGCTAAGAAAAGAGAAAGTGTAGTTGTTATTTTCATAAATTTTAATCTGATCGTTTTTCGGCGTGGAAAATCGACCAAAAGTAGCGATAATAAACATTAAGATGTGTGTAGAAATGCATGTTTTTTTACACAGTTATTAACACCCACATTCCCGGACAGAAAATAATTCTGCTTTATCTTGCACGTATGGCGCAAACTTTACCGTACCGGCAATTGGCTGATTTTACTTATTCCATCTTTAAGGCTATTGGCTGCTCCGATGCCGATGCCGCACTGGCAACAAGAGTACTGCTGTCTGCCGACCTGCGGGGGATCGATAGTCACGGTGTTGCGAGACTTACGGGATATGTTCGTTTATGGGAAGCCAAAAGAGTAAATGCGACCCCGGAAATGAAAATCGTGCACGAAATGCCATCGACGGCAGTGGTGGACGGGGATGCGGGACTGGGGTTAGTAGTTGCCCCCTTTGCTATGCAGCTTGCGATAGACAAAGCCAGAAATGCCGGCACCGGATGGGTAAGTGTGCGCAACAGTAATCATTTTGGTATTGCGGGCTACCACGCCATGATGGCGCTCGATCATGATATGATCGGTATTGCTATGACAAATGCCAGCGCACTGGTAGCGCCAACATTCTCCACTGAACGTATGCTGGGCACAAACCCGATCGCAGTAGCCATACCTGCCGGCACACAGCCTCCGTTCGTAGCAGATTTTGCCACAACCACCGCATCAAACGGAAAATTGGAAATATTGCAACGTAAAAATGCCGGAACACCCCTGGGATGGGTACAGGAGGGGGACGGAACAGATTCCACCGATGCTAATATTTTGAAGAAGGGCGGTTCGATGCTACCGCTGGGCAGCGACAGGGAGCATGGCTCCCACAAAGGCTATGCCCTTGGAAGCATTGTAGATATTTTCTCTGCTGTGCTGAGCGGTGCCAGTTATGGCCCGTGGGTACCGCCCTTCCCTGCCTATGTGCCAATGCCTGAAAACATGCCGGGAAAAGGGCTGGGCCACTTTTTTGGCGCCATGCGCGTTGATGCTTTTCGTACTGCAGATGAGTTCAAAGACCATATGGATAACTGGATAACACGCTTCAGAAATGCCAAACCGACAAACGAATTAAACAAAGTACTCATACCGGGCGATCCCGAAAGAGAAATGGAAGCCGAAAGAATGGCTGGTGGCATACCAGTTGTCGACAGCGTGATCGATGAGTTGAATGCCGTAGGCCAAAAATTTGGATTAGCATTGAACTAACGCT
>CANJQU010000089.1 GCA_947476485.1 Chitinophagaceae bacterium | reverse complement strand
CGGGATCTCGCGACCATTGATGATGAGACTATCGGAATTGATGGTTTCGATATGACTTATATTTACTGCGAAACTGCGATGTACCCTGAATATTTTTTTTGAGCCCACCAGATCTATGTAGTCCTGAAGCTTGCTTCTTACCAGCAACTTGTTATGCAAAGTGTAAACATATAAGTATACGTTGTCGCTCTCAAAGTACATGATGTCATCCACTTTTACTTTATGAAACGACTGTGCCTGCTTGATGAAAAGGAATTCTTTTATCAGATAATTGCCCTGCTCAGTGGTTTCCTTTTTATTGCCCATGGCAGAAAAATTATGCAGGCAAATTTCTATGGAAGTAAATAGTTCATCCTTGTTGAATGGCTTTACCAGGTATGCGGGCGGGCAAAGTTGTTTTGCTCGTTCTACTGTATTGGCGTCTGAATTTGCGGTAAGGAAGATGAAGGGCACGTTGTAGTCTTCTTTGATCTTGCGGGCAAGGTCTATGCCGTCTTTTTTGCCGCTGAGCTGTATGTCGATCAGCAAGATGTCCGGTTGGTCGCGGTTTATCATTTCAAGAGCTTCGGTATAGCTAACAGCAGGTTCGGTGGGTATATATCCGAACTGTGTCAATGCTTCGGCAATACCTTCGCCTATCAGCATTTCATCTTCTACTATTCCTACTTTTATGTGCGCCATATCTATAGTAAAATTAAGGAATCCTGTGCCTGGTTCATACTAATCTGTAAGTTTTCTGCCTGTCATGTCTTTAAAGGTGATCACGATGCTTTTACGTTGTTCATCGTAAGTAAAAGTGCCGCCTATCTGCTTACTCAGGCTACGTATTACCCTCATTCCAAGTCCTTTATGTGTGGCGAGATTGACACTCGCCGGCAAACCCGGTCCGCTGTCTTTATAGGTCAGCTCATAGTTGCCATCGCGATGCAAAGCGATTTCAATGCTTCCTTCATTAACATCGGCAAACGCATATTTGTAAGAGTTGGTCATCAGCTCGTTGAGTATGAGCCCAAGCGGAACGGCGGTATCAATATCGAGAAATGTTTCGGGCATTTTGCTTTGGAGCTCGATCTTCTGTCCCTCTTTTTTGTAGACAGATGTTACCTGCAGCAACAGGTCTTTGGCAAATTTCGAGAATTCGATCGTATTAAGATTGGCATCGAGGTAGAGCTGCTGGTGTATCAGCGAGATAGATCTGATGCGGGTTGCGCTTTCCGTCATTGCCACTTGGGCCTGTTTGTCAGTGATGTGTGTCAACTGCAGATCCAGCAATGTGCTGATAACCTGCAGGTTGTTTTTCACCCGGTGGTGTATCTCCTTCATCAGCACGTCTTTCTGACGCAGCAGTTCGCCTTTTATTACGTTGGCCTTGCGCTGGATCATGAAATTGCGCATAACCACGAGAATAACTACCAGCAGTAGTATTATTCCAACGACGAATAAAACCCGCTCATTACGTTTTTTGTGTTCTGCAAGTTTATTTATTTCTATCTGCTTTTCCTTGAGCTGGCCTTCTCTCTGAGTCTCGAGCCGGGAGAGCTTTAGTTTGTTGTCGCTGGAATAAACAGAGTCCTTCAGTTTTATGTACTCTTTGTATGCCTTTCCGGCCTCTCTATAGTTACCCGACAATTCATAGGCTTCGGATATGCCATTGCTTGCGTCCATGAGTGCATCCAGGTTCTCTGCTTCCCTGGATATAATCCTGCTACGCTCATAGTAGGTAATTGATTTGCCGAGATAGGTTGCATAAGAGGGGCTGCCAATTTTCGAGCTGTCCTTTGCCATTGCGAGATAAACACCACCGATATTCAACAGGCTGAGGCTTACACCCGGCATGTCGCCGATATCTGTATAAAGCTTCAGCGCCTGGTTGCCGTATTCAAGCGCACGGCTGTACTCCTTTTTATCAAACTCGCAAACACTGATGTGCTCAAGAGTTGTTGCCTTTATATTATTATCGTTACGTCTTTCAAGCAGTTTTAAAGCTTTGAAAAGATAGACGAGCGCCGTATCGATGTTATGCTGCTCGGCATAAATTGCTCCCATGTTTGAGAGATTAGAGGCGATGGTGAGCGTGTCTTTTATTTCCTTTGCAATTTTCAGAGACTTGCTGCTATATTCCAGCGCCTTGCTGAAATCACCTATATTGAAGTATGCACTGCTGATATTGTATAATCTTATTTCAATATCACTTTTCCTGCCACTTTCTTCTGCCGCCTTAAGACAAAGGAAAAAGTACTCCATTCCTTTCGGGAAGTCTGATTTGATAAAACAATTTGTACCGAGCGCACTGTAAATATTTTCGAGGCCCCGATTGAATTTCAGTTCTTTTGCAAGGGCCAGCGCCTGCATGCCATGCGTGATCCCCTCATCGGGGTTAACATTTCCGTATTCAAACGCAATCCTCGACTCAAGGGTAACCTTATTTGTGTCGTTTTTTGCTGCCGAAAGCTGTTTCAATAAAGAATCCAATAATTCCTGCCCTTCTTTTTGAGCAAATAACGTTGCAGGCATTATCAACAGAAAAACAACCAGTAATCTTTTCATTTATCAAACAGATTGAAACAGGGGATATTGGAAATGAGTTTTTCATTTCTTAACCATAAAGTAATAACAAAAATGTTCAAAGCTAAAATGCGAGGGCCAGAGCAGGCTTCAAATGTTCTGAAACAGGGCATTTTTGTTGCGAAAGGGCTTTTTTTTGTTGATTTATATGAAGCATACCAAAATCATGCTGTAAATAATTATTTTTGTATGCTTTTTGTCAATCACAATCCCACCTATGTGGGGCTTTCTACCTGTATAGATGAATAATACATACTCCGACCTCGTACAACAAACCTTTCATTTTCCACAGGAAGGCTTCGATACCAACGACAACAATACCCTGGAGTTTAACGGGGTGGATATACAGGCGCTTATTGATAAGTATGGAACTCCATTCAAAATGACCTTTCTGCCCAAAATCGGGATGCAGGTTGCGAAGGCAAAGAAGATGTTCAATGACGCGATCAGGAAGCATAAATATGATGGTAAATATGTTTATTGTTATTGCACCAAAAGTTCGCATTTTCAATTTATCGTTGAGGAGACGCTAAAACATGACGTAAACCTTGAAACCTCGTTTGCCTACGATATAGATATAATATGGGCGCTCTACAAACGACGTAAAATAACAAAGGACATCTTCATCATTTGCAACGGATTTAAGACCCGCCAGTATACGCGAAACATTTCTAAGCTGATAAACGAAGGCTTCAAAAATGTAATACCGATCATTGATAACAAAAACGAGTTTGAAGATTATAAGAAATCCATCAGGGCAAAGGACCCTGTGAACATCGGCATCCGAATAGCAAGTGAGGAAGAGCCGACTTTCGATTTTTATACATCCCGCCTTGGTATCCGCAGCCGCGATGTGCTGGAGTTTTATGTGGACAAAATAAAAGGCAATGAAAAGTTCCGGCTGAAAATGCTGCATTTTTTTATGAACAAGGGCATAAAGGATGACGTATACTATTGGAGTGAGCTCAATAAAGTACTGAACTTATATTGCCAGCTAAAGAAAGTTTGTCCTGAGCTGGAGGCAATTAATATTGGTGGAGGCCTACCTATCAAGCATTCGCTCAACTTTGATTATGATTATAACTACATGATCAATGAGATCGTTTCTACCATTAAGAAAGTATGCAAGAAGAATAAGGTGGATACCCCTGATATTTATACAGAGTTCGGGTCATTTACGGTAGGAGAGGCCGGGGCTGTTGTGTATAGTGTGCTGGACGAAAAAATGCAGAACGACCGAGAAATATGGTACATGATAGACAGCTCATTCATTACCACACTGCCGGATACGTGGGGCATAGGTGAAAAATTCCTGATGCTGCCGATCAATAAATGGGACAAAGAATACCAGGAAGTGCACTTGGGCGGCCTAACCTGCGATAGCCATGATTTTTATACTTCGGAGGAGCATATTAACGCTGTGTTCCTGCCGAAACTAGAGAAAGAAAAAGGAAAGGATCCCTTATATATTGGCTTCTTTCATACAGGCGCCTACCAGGACCAGCTAGCAGGTTATGGTGGCATCAAGCATTGTATGATACCTTCGCCGAAGCACATAGTAGTGGAGTACGATAAAGACGGTAACCTGGAGGATTGGCTCTATGCAAAGGAGCAGACCCCGCAGAGCATGCTGAAGATATTGGGGTATATTAAGTAAGTTGATAGGTTGATAAGTTGATAGGTTATAAGTTGACTGTAGTACCACTTAAACAAAATGAACCTACTTAGTCTTCTGACTTTTTTTATGGAACAACTTTCTTATATCAAGTGAAGACAGATAATATACTCCTGAAAGAAATCCAAAGAACAGCGCTGTGTAAATGGTGCCGGCAAGAAGAAAATCAGTGATCATCTCAGATATCGGATAGGGGCCATCATCATCATCCAGCCAGAATAGAAAAATGGTAAGCAGATACGAAACGACGAGTAATATTCTATATGGTTTCTTCATGCAAGATGCTACGGTACGGCTAAAACGCTAAAGTCGCAATCGTAGTATGTCCCAATTTCAATTAAGGAAATCGGTGCCAAATAATTTCTGTTTGATCTCAGTAGAAATGAAATTAGCGATAGTAAGTGCATTGTCCTCATTTTTCGCGTTGATAATGGCGTATACCAGATTCCCGTTTTTGTGCTCGTATTGATACAATCCGTTAAGTACAGTATTATGATCTACAATGGTACAGGAGATCGCCTCGTTGTCTGCAAATATTATCCGATATACGTTCATCTTATCCAACATTATCCACCCAATTTTTGCAACAATATCATGCCATTACAGGGCAAATTCCGGGGTAAAAACGTTTGTCGTTTATTAAATAATATACTGTAAATTTGTTTTAGACTTTAGGGGTGCCGTACCGGCTGAGATCATACCCTTTGAACCTGCTGGGTAATTCCAGAAAAGGAAAGAAGTAAGCAGCCGTGTTCCGGGCTGCCCCTCCCTTAAAGTTTATTGATCGCAATTTAAACAACAGTGGTTGTATGAATATTTATATCAACAGTAAACTATACGAAGTTCCTGGTGAAACTAATATAA
The DNA here is from genome assembly GCA_947476485.1 of Chitinophagaceae bacterium. Lineage (GTDB taxonomy): Bacteria > Bacteroidota > Bacteroidia > Chitinophagales > Chitinophagaceae > Nemorincola. The sequence continues at coordinate 13,318 of CANJQU010000089.1, read as the reverse complement.
CCTCGGCACTTGATACGCTTGATCTTATTTCCCAAAAAGGAATAGCAATAGCCATTAACAATAACGTAGTTCCCAGAGCGGAATGGGAAACTTACGTATTGAGCGATGAGGATAAGGTAACGCTGATCAGGGCGACGCAGGGAGGGTAGGAGCCTCACGCCGCGAGCTTCGCTCCTTCCCTGGCGGGAACTCCTAAAGGAGCGGGTGAGGTGGAATGAGTTTCGATGAAAATTTACGCTTTCGCTGAAGGTATATCCAACAAAGAATAAATTGAAGTATTTAGGAAATATAATTTATAACGCACTTTAATAGATCATATGAAAAAAGACACGACACCAAGCAGTGGTACGATCACATCCGGAAGCTATTCCGGATCAAGGAAAATATTTGTGCCGGGCAAGCTGCACAACATAAAGGTTGCCATGCGGGAAGTGGCGGTAGGTCCTACCAAGACCAAATCGTTTGGAGTGGAAGAGCTACTACCGAATCCGGTGGTGACCCTGTACGATACCAGCGGGCCATATACCGATCCAGATGCTGTTATTGATATAACAAAGGGTCTGCCGCGCCTGAGAGAGGAGTGGATAAAGGGGCGTGGTGATGTTGATCAGCTTGCTGATTTTTCGGCACACTACAGCAATGAGCGTATGGCAGATGCGAAATTGGATGCGCTGAGATTTGAACATATAAAGATGCCGTTGAAAGCTAAGCCGGGCGCTAACGTATCCCAACTGCATTATGCACGCAAGGGTATGATCACGGCGGAAATGGAGTACATCGCCATCCGCGAGAACCAACGTATCGATGAGCTAATGAACAACAGCGAGTTGTGGAACCAGCATAAGGGGCACAGTTTTGGCGCTAATACGCCGCTGAAAAAAATAACCCCGGAATTTGTAAGGGATGAAGTAGCTGCAGGGCGGGCTATTATTCCTGCCAATATCAATCACCCGGAGAGTGAGCCAATGATCATTGGGCGTAATTTTCTTGTGAAGATCAATACCAACATTGGTAATTCTGCGGTTACCTCAAGTATAGAAGATGAAGTAGAAAAGGCAGTGTGGAGCTGTCGCTGGGGTGGCGACACGCTGATGGATCTTTCCACAGGGAAGAACATACATGAAACCCGTGAGTGGATCATCCGTAATTGCCCGGTTCCTGTTGGCACGGTGCCGATCTACCAGGCACTGGAGAAAGTGAATGGTAAAGCTGAAGACCTGACGTGGGAGATATTCAGAGATACGCTGATAGAGCAGGCAGAGCAGGGAGTAGATTACTTTACTATCCATGCAGGTGTGTTGCTGCGCTATATACCTCTGACAGCCAAAAGAGTAACAGGAATTGTGTCTCGTGGTGGTAGTATAATGGCTAAATGGTGCTTGTCTCATCACAAGGAAAGTTTCCTGTACACGCATTTTGAGGAGATCTGCGAGATCATGAAGGCTTATGACGTAAGCTTCTCATTGGGCGATGGCCTGAGGCCGGGATCTATAGCAGACGCTAATGATGCTGCGCAGTTTGCCGAGCTGGAGACGCTGGGTGAACTTACGAAAATTGCATGGAAACATGACATACAAGTGATGATAGAAGGCCCCGGGCACGTGCCGATGCACCTGATAAAGGAAAATATGGATAAGCAACTGGAATGCTGCGCTGAGGCTCCGTTCTATACACTTGGCCCGCTTACTACTGATATTGCACCGGGGTATGACCATATCACATCAGCAATTGGCGCGGCTATGATAGGTTGGTATGGCACAGCCATGCTTTGCTACGTGACGCCAAAGGAACACCTTGGGTTACCGGATAAGAAGGACGTAAAAGACGGTGTGATCACCTATAAGATAGCGGCACATGCTGCCGATCTTGCCAAGGGCCATCCGGGGGCGCAATACAGGGATAATGCGTTGAGTAAAGCGCGTTTCGAGTTCAGGTGGGAAGACCAGTTCAACCTGTCGCTTGACCCGGAAACAGCGAGGTCATACCATGATGAGACACTTCCGGCTGACGGCGCCAAGATCGCGCACTTCTGCTCTATGTGCGGTCCGCATTTCTGCTCTATGAAGATAACGCAGGATATAAGGGAGTATGCAGCGGAGGAGGAAATGAGAGAGAAAGGGATGGAGGAAAAGTCGAAGGAGTTTATCGAAGGTGGAAGCGAGGTATATGTCTGAACCTAGATTTGCCTGATTAAAGGATGGTAAGGATAAGGAAACCTTTTACTGAAATAGCATAAGAAATGTTGTATAAAGAGATTACAGAAAAGATCATCAAGGCTGCGATGGAAGTACATACTTCTTTAGGTACCGGATTTCAGGAAGTGATTTATCAACGTGCGTTAGAGATTGAGATGGATACGTTTGGCTTATCGTGTGAACGGGAAAAAGAGATGCCCATTTTTTACAAAGAACAGCAGATCTGTACCAGAAGAGTTGATTTCTTTGTTGAACAAAAGATCATGGTAGAGTTGAAGGCTGTTGTCGAGTTGGAACATGTACACCTCGCCCAGGCCATAAATTATCTGGAAGCATACAATATGGAGATAGGATTACTAATAAATTTCGGAGCCAAAAGCCTACAATTCAAGCGGGTTTATAACAATAAAATGCTGCAATAATGATTGCAGCATAAAGAATATCAAGAAAATCTTTTAATCAAGTGAATCAAGGTTCAAGACCATACGTATTATCCATAGCAGGCTTCGATCCCTCAGCAGGGGCGGGGATACTTGCAGATATTAAGACGTTTGAGCATAACGGAGTGTATGGACTGGGAGTGGTGTCGGCATTGACATGGCAGAATGATGTGCAATTTGAGAAGGTAGAGTGGATCGAAGTGTCGAAGATCATCAGCCAGGTGGAAATATTGTTAAGGCGTTTTGATGTGAAGTATATTAAGATCGGGTTGATAGAAAGTATGGCGGTTTTGAAACAGGTGGTAACCTACCTGTGGCAGAAGATCGAAAACCCAGTTATTGTGTATGACCCAATATTGAAAGCAAGTGCTGGTTTTTCGTTTCATGATGTATCGCCAACGCAATTTGCGAGCATTGCTGAGGGGATATATTGTATTACACCAAACATTCCAGAGGCTAATAAACTTTTTGGTGAAGACGACATACAGACAAAGCTGGAGGATGCAAGTGAAATAGTGAATATTTATCTAAAGGGCGGCCATGGCGGTGGCAGTACAATAACGGATCTTTTGTTCACCAGCGATCATACCTATGCTTTTCCCAACGATAAATTGCCAAAAGGGGAAAAGCATGGCAGTGGCTGTGTACTTTCAGCAGCACTGACGGCGCAACTGGCACTGAGAAATGAAATCGATGTGGCCGCAGAAAATGCCAACAGGTATACGTACCAATTTTTAAGCAGTAATGAAACATTATTAGGATATCATAATCCCGTATTATTATGAGGCCGATCAGTAGATTACAATTCATAACCACAAATGCTGTTACGGCTGAGCATGCCTGTAAGGCAGGTATTGACTGGATACAGGTGCGGGTGAAAGATGTTTCTTATGAGGAGTATCGCAACGTTGCAAAAGAAGTGCAGGATGTATGTAAGCAGTATAATGCTACTTTCATTGTAAACGACAGCATCAAGCTGGCGCTGGAAATTAACGCAGATGGGGTTCATGTGGGTAAGGATGATCCGCTACCACAAGGTGATATAGATGAAATGCTGGCCCGCGGTGGCATTATTGGCTGCACAGTGAATACGGTGGATGATTTTATCCACCTATCGGGAAAGGCTGTTTCTTATGTGGGTTGCGGACCTTATCAGTATACGACCACGAAACAAAAACTGAGCCCGATATTGGGCTTAACAGGATACCAGGAGCTCTTTTCGGAACTTAAAGAAAAGGGGATCGCTCATCCGCCTGTTATTGGCATTGGCGGAATAAGAACAGGTGACGTTTCCGGATTAATGCGGACAGGGTTATTTGGCATTGCAGTATCGGGAGCAATCGCAAATGCTCCAGACGTAGCAATTGCCGTAAAAGAATTCAGAATGGCTATTTTTAACAAGGAGCAAGAATATGTGAGGTTATGAACAAAATGCATGAAAGTAACAACGATGGTGCAGATGCACTTATTATAGCCGGGAAGGCATTTTCGTCGCGGCTGTTAACGGGTACCGGTAAGTTTGGCAACCACCATACTATGGAAGAGGCATTGCTCGCTTCAGGTACCGAGCTGGTAACAGTGGCGCTGAAGCGTGTGAGTATGGATGGCGAGGATGACGATATTCTGCAACATCTGCATCATACGCACATCAACCTGTTACCCAACACTTCGGGAGTTCGAAATGCTGAAGAGGCGATCTTTGCAGCGCACCTGGCGAGGGAGGCCCTGCAGACAAACTGGCTAAAACTGGAGATACATCCCGATCCAAAATACCTGATGCCGGACCCGATTGAGACACTTAAAGCCGCGGAGAAACTGGTGAAGGATGGTTTTATTGTACTGCCTTATATCCACGCTGATCCTGTGCTTTGCAAGCGACTTGAGGAAGTGGGTGTAGCTGCTGTGATGCCGCTCGGCGCTCCGATTGGCAGTAACATGGGTTTAAAGACTTTGGAATTCCTGCAGATCATCATTGAACAAAGTAATGTGCCAGTGATCGTAGACGCGGGGATCGGTGCGCCAAGTCATGCAGCGGCGGCTATGGAGATAGGGGCACATGCAGTGTTGGTAAATACAGCAATAGCGGTGGCTGGTGATCCCGTGAGGATGGCAACGGCGTTTAAGTTGGCGGTTGAAGCAGGGCGGATGGCCTACCTGGCAAAGTTGGGGATTGTAAAGGCATATGCTGAGAGCAGCAGCCCGTTGACGGAGTTTTTAAATTAACCCCCTGTCCCCCTAAAGGGGGAACCAGGTATTTGGCTAAGGGTTAAGATTTCAACTTTTGGAAGGGATCTAGCAATAGGAGAACAATGAAATGTTTCGCTCATGAAAACAGGCTGAATCAAGGTCAAGTAAAAAAGATTAAAAATGTTCAAGGAGGAATTTGAAAAGCACGATTGGGACGAGGTGCAGGCTTCCATCTACGCTAAGACAGCGGTGGATGTGGAGCGCGCTTTGAATAAAAGCAGGCGTGACCTGGAGGATTTTAAAGCGCTGATATCGCCTGCTGCTGCTCCTTATCTGGAACAAATGGCGCAGATAAGCCATCGTATTACACAGAAACGTTTTGGTAAAACAATGCAGCTTTATGCGCCGCTTTATTTGTCGAACGAGTGTCAGAATATCTGCACGTATTGTGGCTTTAGTTATGATAATAAGCTGCGGCGTAAAACCCTGTCGGGTGTAGAGATGCTGCAGGAGGCGGAATATCTGAAACAACAGGGTTTTGAGCATGTGCTGCTGGTAACAGGTGAGGCTACAAAAACTGTGGGCGTTGAATACCTGCGGGATGCGATAAGGTTATTGAGACCTCATTTTGCCAATATCTCGATAGAAGTGCAGCCCCTTGATGAGGACGAGTATAGAATACTTGCAGCAGAAGGGCTTTATGCTGTGCTGGTTTACCAGGAAACTTATCACAAAGACAATTATAAAACATATCATCCGAAAGGAAAGAAATCAAATTTCGATTACCGTTTAGATACGCCGGACCGGCTTGGAGCGGCGGGGATACATAAGATAGGCCTGGGGGTATTGATAGGCCTTGAAGACTGGCGGGCAGATAATTTTTATACGGCACTGCATGTTGGATACCTTGAAAGAAAATTCTGGCAAACGCGATACAGTATTTCTTTTCCTCGCCTACGGCCGGCAACCGGACTTATTGAGCCAAAGGTGGTTATTACTGATAAAGAACTTGTTCAGCTCATTTGTGCGTGGCGCATTTTCAATGAAGAAATAGAGCTTTCCATTTCTACGCGTGAAAATGAAGTTTTCCGTAATCATGTGGTCAAACTTGGCGCTACCACTATGAGCGCCGGTTCTAAAACAAATCCGGGTGGCTATGCGGTGGAGCCGGAGTCACTGGAACAGTTTGAAATTGATGACAGCCGTACTGTAGCAGAAGTGAAGCAAATGATAGAAAGGAGCGGGTACAAGGCCGTATGGAAGGACTGGGAGCAATTTGCAACGATAGAAAAAGTGTAGCATGTTATCGCAAGAAGAAAAATCCCGTTATAGCAAACAGATCATTCTACCTGAAGTAGGGATGAATGGACAGGAGCGTTTGCAAGCAGCTAAGGTGCTGGTAATAGGTGCCGGCGGCCTTGGGTGCCCGGTACTGCAATATCTCGTCGCCGCAGGGGTGGGGGATATCGGGATTGCGGATGGGGATGTGGTAGATATTTCCAATCTTCAACGGCAGGTCTTATATACTGTTGAGGATATTGGGCAGCAAAAGGCTGAAATAGCCCGAAAAAAATTAAACGCGTTAAATCCTCATGTGAGCATCAAAACCTATCCTGTTTTTATTGATAGAAGTAATGCCACTGAAATAATGAGCAGCTACGATATAGTAGTAGATGGCTCTGATAACTTTGCAACCCGCTACCTTGTAAATGACGCCTGTGTGATACTTGATAAGCCCATGGTATCCGGCGCTATCTATAAGTTTGAAGGGCAGGTGTCTGTGTTCAACTTTAAGAACGGACCTACTTACCGCTGTATTTTTCCTGAGCCACCCGGAGCGGATGAATCGCCGAACTGTGCGGATATTGGCGTTATTGCCACGCTGCCAGGCATTATTGGCAGTATACAGGCAAATGAGGTAATTAAGATCATTACGGGATTGGGCGAGGTGTTATCCGGTAAACTACTTGTGATCGATACGCTCACGATGGATTCCCGTATTTTTCAATTCAAGCTGAATGAAGCCAATAAAAAAACAGACCATTTACCGGAGCCTGCTGAGTATTGTAAAGTTCAAGTGAGGGAGGTAGGTTATGATGAATTTCAGAAAGTGATTCAGGAAACGGAACACGTTGACCTTTTAGACGTGCGGGAAAAGGAAGAGCATGTCGCAGGGAACATTGGTGGGATAAACATACCACTATCTATGATAGAATCCAGCTATCATCTATTTGATCCGGAACATACGATCGCTTTGTATTGCGCATCAGGAGTGCGGAGTAACCGTTTTGCGAACCTCTTATTAGAAAAGGGTTTCAAAAAAGTGGTATGCCTAAGGGGTGGAATTACACACGTTCACCCGAAAGCGAGTTAGCCAAATTCAACGCGCGCTGAAAGGTGGCCACCGGGTTCCCGGACATCCAAAGTGAACCGAGCATGGCGCCACCGTCAAAACCGTATTCGTGCAATGCCTGTATTTCCAAAACGCCTACGCCACCTAAGCCATAAATCTCCGGACAATACTTCTTTTGCTCGGCCATCTTTTTCCTGATCTTAGCAGCGCCATATGGGTCTATGTTTGCCTTGTATTCTTTTTTTGAAATGCTGTCGAAGACCGGGCTTATGAATACGTAGCCATACTGAACATCATTTTCCTGTATCTTCTGCCATGTGTGGTAAGAAGTGGAAAGCACCCGCGCAGGTAAATGGGCAAGCTTTTTGCGCAACGCGTCATCCCGCCTGGCGTTGCTGTTGAGATGGATCCCCCCGAGGTCGAATTCATTATATAATTCATAGCTACCGGTAAGTACCAACCTGTTATGGTATTGTGGCTCAATTGCTTTAATGTACTTACGATAGTCGCTGGTGTCAAACTCGGGTTTCCTAAGGTGATATCGTTGCAGACCGTTTCTGAACAGGTCATTTACCGTTTCGATCTCGTGCTTTACCGGTTCGTCTGGGGAGATGATGATTATTTTCATAGATAGTGCGTGGTTATCTGAATGTTAAAAACAAATATCGTGCCATTATTTGAATAATAAGTATAATTAGCTAATAGATTTCTTTATCAAATCTATTAGCCTGTCTACTTCGCCGGTATTATTGTAAATATGTGTGGATACACGCAGGCAATTAATTCCATTCTCAGGCACCATGCGAATGCGAATTTTATTGTCTGAACAGGTTTCATAAAACTTCTTGTAGTCTACTCCCTTTATCCTGAAACCATTGACAGAGCAACGGGAGATTTCTTCGGTAGGAGTAAGTAATTCAATTTTATCGCCCAGGTTCAACAGGCGATCTTGTGTGTATTTACCAAGGCGTTTAATACGATTGTGAATATTGGTCAGTCCTATTGTCTCAATAAAGTCGATCGAGGCATTCACCCCTGCAAACAAGCCGTTTGCCTGTGTACCTCCGAAATAACGATGTGCGCTTTGGGCATATCCGCCAATGGTAACCGGGTTAGTAATGATGTTCCATTTGTCATCTGCTGTTCCTCCACCCGAATAAAAAGCCTGCAGCGTATCCTGGAATTCCTTGCGCACATAAAGGAAGCCGGTGCCCTTGGGCCCAAGCATCCATTTGTGACAGCAGCTGGCGTAAGTATCGCATCCCATATCGTGCAGATCGAGGTGCATCATTCCGGCGCCATGCGCGCCGTCTACCAGTGAGAAAAGCCCTTTGTCCTTTGCCAGTTTGCATATTTCCTTTATGGGTAAAATTTGCCCCTGTGTGCAAGGAATGTGTGGTGTAGCAATGGCCCGGGTGTTTTTATTGATAAGTGAGGCAATGATATTCAGTGTTTCCGCTGCTGTTGATGCCGGTGTATACTTTCGCAAAACGATGCCGTGCACCTTCATCCTGTTCATCCAGGGAGCTGCGTTGCCTACGTGCTCATGGGTAGTTACGATCACTTCATCGCCTTTTTTCAATGGCACACCCCAGCAGGCAATATTGATCCCTTCGGTTACATTATGTGTCAGCGCAATTTCATCATCATGTGCACCAACGAATTTGGCTATTTTGGGCATAGTGGCCTCATATCCGCCATAGTTGCCCATGTGATCTGCGTCCATCATCCCGTTTTTTACTGCTTCAATAACAGGGTAGGGGGAAGGTCCAAAGGTGCCGTTGTTCAGGTAGGTCCATTCTTTTGTCAGCGGGAACATCTGCCGGACGTTCTGCCAGTAGGCTTCATCATTATCTGCGATAGTTTTGCCATCGGTTTTTATCATCTGCTTTGCCGCTAGCGATTGTATCTCACTTAGCGACAATGCTGCCAGCACAGATGCTGACCGGATAAAATTTCGACGGCTGAACTCCATAGCGATAAATTCAGTTATAAATCTATGCAAAAACGATAACAAATTATTAAGAAGGTGGTGAATTATATATATACAGTGGTGAATTCATTATTTAAAGTACATGCACAGGAGTAATCCTTAAATTTGTTGCCTGGCTATGCAGGATGATACTGAAAAGATAAAGGCTTGTCCTAAATGCGATAACAATTTCAAATGCAGCCCAGCAGATTGCTGGTGTGCTAAGTTGCCTCCGGCGATGCCGATGGTGGAAGGAGCCAGTTGCTTTTGTCCGACTTGCCTTGAAAAGTTGATAAGTGCCAAGTTGAATGCCGCAAAAGATATATTTCAAAAATAGATTTAAATGAAGGGATTTACAACGATCATTTTCCTGGTCATTTCAAACACATTTATGACCTGTGCATGGTATGGGCACCTGAAATTCAAAGAAATGAGCTGGGGGCAAAACCTCGGGCTGCTGGCGATAATACTCATTAGCTGGGGACTTGCTTTCTTTGAATATGTGTTCCAGGTGCCTGCAAACCGTATTGGGTTCGAGGAGAACGGCGGACCATTCAGCCTGGTTCAGCTCAAAACCATACAGGAAGCGATAACCCTGATCGTATTTATGGTATTTTCTATGGTGGTATTCAAACAGCGATTTGAATGGAATCATATTGTTGGGTTTTGCCTGATAATACTTGCAGTCTATGTAATTTTCAAGAAGTGGTAGCTCTGTCAAACCGGACCGCTGATCCAGCTTTTATTTTCACAGCCGGCAATATATTTCGGTAAGTTTTTAGCAACTTTGCCTATATTAATAACACTAAAAACATGCGCTATCCCATAGTTTTTTTCCTTTCAATTGTTCTTTTGTTCAGCAGTTGCGGCAATTCCGGCGAAAAAATACCCGATGTGTCCGCTGTAAAGGTTTCGCTGGAAATACGCCATTTTGATAGGGACCTCTATGCTATCGATACAAACCATATTGGTGAGGGCCTTCAGCAACTATTGGCGAAGTACCCTGATTTTCTGAACTATTTCCTGGACACCACAATGGCCTATGGTATTCACGGTAACTATAACGATACTGTAGCAGGGATAAGAGAAGGGCTTAAGCCATTTCTTACTTATAAGGATTTTGTGGCACTGGAGGATAGCATAAAGGCTCATTACCCGGATACGAAAAAGGTTGATGAGGAGCTTACCAGTGGATTCAGGTTTTTAAAGTACTATATGCCGGAGTATACAGTGCCTAAGGTGATCTACCTGAATATGGGCCTTAGCAACTGGCCATCTTTCCCACTGGATAAAACAACAGTATGCATAGGACTTGATATGTTTTTGGGTGAACAGTTCCCATACTATCATTCCATAGGCGTACCCGACTATATGGCGCCACATCTGCGATCATCTTTTATACCGGTTTCTCTATTCAGCATCGTATATAAGAGTATGCACCCATTTGCTACAGACGACAAGGACCTGCTGAACCTGATGATACAGCGTGGCAAAGAACAATATTTCCTGCATAAAATACTGCCAAATAAACCGGATTCTGTGCTTTTTGGTTTTGCAGAGCGGCAGGTGGACTGGTGCAGGAATAACGAAGGGCTTATTTACAATTTTTTCATTCAGCAGAGCCTTTTGTACAGCAAAGAGATGCATAATATTCAGCCGTATATCAATGACGGGCCTTTTGCACGGGGCCTGGAGCAAGTGACCGATACGGTAAAGAAAACGCCGGGTAACATAGGTACCTGGCTTGGGTATAAAATTGTTTCCGCTTATATGCACCAGCACCCTAAAAAGACGCTTGTTGAATTGCTGAAGGACCCTATAGATGCCCCCCGCTTCCTAGATGAAGCTAAATTCAGGCCAAAGTGATCTAACCGGTCAGTATTTGCAAGAGTTCTCTCAATCCTTCGGTAGCGGGTTTTTCAATAGGTATTATATTGCGATACCTGCTTACTGAGGGTATGCGTTTGTCGACTACGTATTTAGTCACTTTCTCTTTCACATAGTCTACCAGGCCGGCAGCAGGATATACGGCCAGAGATGTACCAACCAGGATAAAAATATCTGCCTCATACATAATCGGAATAGCCTGCTCAATCATGGGAACAGGCTCCTCGAACCATACCACATGTGGGCGGAATTGGCTGCCATCTTCAGCCACATCGCCAAGCTTAATGTCCCGGTTTATCTTGTATAGTTTATGTTCGTTTTTCTCACTGCGCATCTTCGTTATCTCGCCATGCAGGTGCAGTACTTTGGTTGAACCGGCTCGTTCGTGCAGGTCATCAATGTTCTGTGTGATAATGTGAACATCAAAATGCTTTTCCAGTTCTGCCAACGCTTTGTGCGCTTCATTGGGCTGTGCAGCCATCACATCTTTGCGGCGCAGGTTGTAGAAGTCGAGCACTAATTGCTTGTTGCGGTGCCATGCACGGGGGGTAGCCACATCTTCTATATTATAACCTTCCCACAACCCATCTGTATCGCGAAAGGTGCGTAATCCGCTTTCTGCGCTGATACCGGCACCGGTGAGGACAACAAGTTTTTGTTTGGGCATCGATGTATTTATTTTCTATTGTTGGCTCAACGTTTTGGTGACCTGCTGGTATGAAATACAGAGTTGACCACGATGTAATCATTTTCTATTTCATAGACAACGAGATATGGGAAACCATTTACTTTCACCCGTCTGATCCATTCGTTAAGCAATCCGTAATATTCAGGATGGTCGCAAATTTTTTGAAAACAACCTTCTAATTCTTCAAGAAAGACATAGCCTAAACCAGATTTTTGTAGTTCATACCAATCAAATGCATCCTGCATTTCCAGTATTGCTTCCTTTTGTAATTGCAGACTATAATTCATTTAATCGAGTCTTGCCGGTAACGATATTTTTAGCTTCTTCCCAATTATATGTTTTGCTTTCACCGTTCAGTCGCTTTTGTCTTCGTTCTTCTATTTGTCGAATATCCGCATCGCTAAAAGTGTATTCTTCACTGTCATCGGATTCATCATTATATTCCTTTGCTACCGAATACATTATTTTCAGAAGCTTGTCGTCTCCAGCATCAATGTATTGATGCAATTTTGTCCGCATTTCTGTTGTGCCCATACCTGATTTTTTTATACCCATGTTTCGTTCACGACAAAACATAAAGCCACTAACTAAAAATACGAAATACTGATGAAAATAATAGATAAATTGCTGCATTTTTAACACTAGAATAATGACCATTCTCGAAACCGAAAGACTGTTATTACGTGAACAAAATGAAGGCGATACCACGTTCATTTTGGCGTTGATGAATAGCCCCGGATGGCTGAAGTATATTGGCGACAGGGGAATAAAAACCGAAGAAGATGCCCGCAAATACATCCTTGACAAGAGTGTGCCGAGTTATAAAAAACATGGCTTTGGGTTCTATCTTACCGAGCTAAAAGAAGGAAGCGTCCCTATTGGAATCTGTGGATTGGTGAAGCGAGATGGGCTTGAACACGTTGATATTGGTTTTGCGTTTTTGCCGGAATATGAAGGTAGGGGATATGGGGTTGAGTCAGCTTCTGCTGTAATGATCTATGCTAAGACAGTACTTGGAATAGATACAATAGCCGCTATAACAACAAAAGATAATGGACCATCTATTAACCTTGTAAAGAAGATCGGTTTGCACTTTAAAGAATTGATCAAACTTCCCGGCAATGAAGAGGAGTTGATGTTGTTTGAAAGTAGAATGTGATTTTTGGGGTCGGCTCGTTAATCAGTTCGCTTCTTAGACGGATCTTGTCTGACCATAAAAACACTGAAGACCACAATTGCACTGCCGAAAACTTCGTATACTACACTGTAAGGAAATTTATTCAGTTTACCGTGCCTCACTGGTTTCTGGTAGAGTGAATGGGTCTCCGGATTAACTAAGAGATATTATCGTAAAACCTCTCAACCGCATCTAAGAAATCAAGCCCCAACCCTTCTTTTTGCAACTCATACCAGTTATAAGCGTCGATGATATCTATAGCTGCCAATGGTCGGACTTCCAACGTATACCTCATCAGGGTTTTTGATTATTGATGGCCATATTTTTCACCTCCTCCCAGCTATATGATTTACCCGAGCCGGCTAAGTAACGGTCTCGTTCAGCGAAAATCAGTTTTTTTCTAGCGTCATCAATGTCAT
>CANJQU010000088.1 GCA_947476485.1 Chitinophagaceae bacterium | reverse complement strand
CTGGACCTACAGGGAGAGATCGATGCAGTGCGCCCTTACACGTACTCAGCCAGGGACACGCTGGCCAATTACACCAACTATAATCAGCCAATTGCCGATCCGCTTGGCGCGGGCTTTGTGCGCGTTGTAGGTGTTGCCCGCTACCAACCCGTAAAAAACCTTTATCTCACACTTAAAGGCACTTACTACATACAAGGCGTGGATACAGGGGGAGTTAATTTTGGCAACAACATATTCAATCCCTATGTTACTGCATCTTCAGCATACGGTGTAAAAATGATACATGGCCCGGAAAGCCATTGTGAAATGATCAACATCAATATTTCTTACCAGCTTCGCAGGAACCTCTTTATTGATATTGGAGATACCTACCGGAAATATACAAATAGCGCAGGGATATACCGCAAAGATTACACGACCAATGGCCCTGTGAACGGCCCGCTGACTACTAACTATTTCTATATTGGGTTGCGGCTCAATGCATCCCGTCGCGACTATGATCGATTCTAAACAAAAGGATATTTTCGCAGTACTATTAAGGAAAAGTGTATGAATAGATTTAGGGTATTGTTTTATTCCTTAACTGCGTTGCTTTCTGTTATTCTTGTTTTATATGGGCTTAATGTTTTTCCTACGCCCGGAACAGATTCCCGTGTGTTTATTCCTGCTGCATTGTTGTATGCACAGGGCTTCGGGCTTATTAATCCACTGTATGATGTCTCGGTAGTTGGCGTAGCAACAGATATTCACAATGCAGTAAAGTTTAACTATTACGTCCCCTTTTTCCCAATGTTGCTGGGCACCCTTGCTAAGGTTCAGCCGGGCATAAAAACAATTTTTTTCGTTTGCTCTATGTTCAGCATTGCGGGCTTGTTCCTTTATTGCCGTGCCATCGCATCTGTTTTACCTGTGCAGCCTACCAGGGCTATAAAAGCGCTGGTGCTATGTTCACTCGCTTATGTAGCTACCTATCTCATCCCAACAATCGGCCGGCCTGAGAACTTAACGGTGCTCCTGGTCTTTATGATCTATATTCTCTACGATCGCAGGTACGAGCTTAACCCCCTTTTATACAACCTGCTCATCTGCATCATTTTTGGGGTGATGTTTGCCACGCAGATAATCTGCTTTTATTTCTGCTTCATTTTCTTTCTCATATTCGAGCTGCTCAACGCACATGATCTGTTTAAAACTGTAGTGATAAATACAGGCCGCTTCGGGGCCATTGTACTGCTGTTTATTGCCATCCTTTCTGCATCACCTCACGGCTGCGAAGACACTATAGCCACTATACGCCTGCATGCATCATCGGCCATGACACGTAGCGACAGAAGTGCAAAGCTTTTTATTCATTACTGGCTTTTTTCTCAGCTCAACTTTGGTTTCCTGGTCCTGTTCATCCTGTGCACAGGCTTCTATATCCGCACACTCATCGAAAAGCTCGGGGATGCTAAAAAGATGAAGGTGATCATGGTGCTGGCGCTACAGCTCATGGTACTTTATGGTATGGCCCGGTTCATTTTGTATGCATCACCCACCGTGTATAATGCCACTCAGTTCATTCTGCCATTGTCCGTATACCTCTTCCTGAACATTATTTCGCTGCCGAAGAGCTATCTGAAAACCACAGTTTACTCTGCTTCTGTACTCACCTATATTGCCGGTGCATTTGTTTTTCTCCGGGTTTTAATATTGTTTATCGATTATAAGACAGACAAGAAAGATTATGCTGCCGCACGGCCCATCATCAATCGCCTGGTGCAAAACAACAGGAATGTTTACATCACCGTGAACCTATGGCCACTCGTAGATAACGCCAGTAATGTGAAATTTTTCGATGGTGTCCACTTGAAAAAAGACGACACGCTTATCATCCAGCAGATGTACCTCCCGTTTGCTAACGAATTCTTAAGCAAATGCACCATTATCTACGACTGGCGGACCGAGGAAAAAAGAAAGTTTTTAGGTATTCCGTTGACCAACACACCACAGGGATACAGCTTTACAGTTTGCAGGGTAAATTAATATTTTCTTTTTGTCATTCTGCTCCCACCTGGCTATCGTTAAGCCACCGTTAATCATATAGTAATTAACATACTCTGAGTGGGACTAATAGGTAACTTTAGTTTACAATTTATCCCACATGAAGCGTAACATAGTTAGGTCGATCGTAGCACTCGCAATAGCATTCAGCATTGCCAGTTGCCATACCAACAAAAAACAAGCGCAATACACCGTTCTTCGCCCGCATGCGCGGCACATTAATTACTAGGTGTAACCATTTGCATCATTGTTTTTATTATCCTTCTGCACAAGGGGGATATTTTATTTTTGACCTTCATTGAAGTATTGCATCGGTAAAATGAATATCTTAGCTTTACATTTTACACTACCGATGAAATATAATATACTAAAAGTGATCCTTGTTGCTACAGTCGCGTTTACTGTAGCAAGCTGCCATACACACAAGAAACAGGCAGAGCCGAAGAAAACAGTACGCCCGCAGCCACGCCAGCGTAATTACTAGCTTTTGCATGCTGCTTTTCACCTGCTATATGTAGGTTTGGCTGCTATACGTATAGCACGGAAAAATTGTATTTATAAAACAGAAGATTTTATTACTTTTAAGCCATTAACGGTTCTATGAACTGCTATTGCTAATTTGTGGCCCGGACAAGAACGACTTCATCCGGCCGGCAATAAAAATGACTTCAGATGAAATACAAACTAATAAAGATCGTCGCCATCCTCCTCATCCTTGCTCATTTGAGCAGTTGCGTGTCACGCCGTGTACATACACACAGGCGCGTACCAAGGCGCGGAGCTTATCATGCCGGCGACAGGTGGTGGTAATCTGAATTCCTCATGTTTTATCAGCTCCGTATCTTTGCGGTCGTATTCGCATTTCTTACTGAGTTCAAAAAGTATTTCCAATGAATTGTACTATTAAATCAGCGCTGATCTCCGTTTTTTATAAAGACGGGCTGGAACCTGTTGTCCGCAAGCTTCATAGCCTCGGTGTAGCTTTATACTCTACCGGCGGCACTCAATCTTTCATAGAGCAACTGGGCATTCCCTGTACCTCTGTAGAAAGTGTTACAGGCTACCCCTCAATACTAGGCGGCCGTGTGAAGACCCTTCACCCCAAGGTATTTGGTGGCATACTTGCACGCCGCAGTTTTAATGATGACCAACAGCACATAAAAGAATACGAGATCCCATTGCTGGACCTGGTGATCGTAGACCTCTATCCATTTGAAGAGACTGTAAAGCAGACCACCGATGAAAAAACCATCATCGAGAAAATAGACATAGGCGGTGTGTCACTGATACGCGCTGCCGGCAAGAACTTTAATGATGTGTGCATCGTAGCCTCCCGCAACCAGTATAGCGAACTCCTTCAGCTCCTGGAAAGTGGCAACGGAGAAACCTCCCTGCAGGACCGGAAACACTTTGCAGCGCTGGCATTTGCTGAGTGTGCCCATTACGATGTAGCCATTGCTGAGTACTTCACAAAAGTGGCTGGTAATGGTCACTTCCAGCTTTCTTATGGTAACGAGCGCACGCTGCGCTACGGCGAGAACCCGCACCAGAAGGCAACTTTCTATGGCGACCTTGATGCCCTGTTCGAGAAACTGAATGGCAAGGAACTTTCTTACAACAACCTTGTGGATATAGACGCCGCCTGCCAGATCATCGCTGAATTTTCCAAACCAACATTCGCCATCATCAAGCATACCAACGTATGCGGCATAGCCGAGCGCGATAACCTCACACAAGCCTGGGAAGCGGCGCTGGCCTGCGATCCCGAGAGCGCCTTTGGCGGTGTACTCATCACCAACCAGCCCATAGATATTGAAGCAGCACAAAAAATAAATGAGCTCTTCTTCGAAATACTCATCGCACCATCTTACAATGAAGATGCGCTGGCCCTGCTGAAAAGCAAGAAGAATCGCAACCTGCTGATGCAGAAGCAGCCGCTCACAACAACAAAAGAGTACAAGCGCATCCTCAACGGTGTGCTGGTACAGGATGCCGATGCACGGAACTATGCAGAATGGAAAGACGTGGGTGCACACAATGTCGGCGATGCAGAGAAAGAAGACCTGTTGTTTGCCAATATCGTTTGCAAGCACCTGAAGTCTAATGCTATAGCCATCGTAAAAGACAAACAACTCATTGGCAAGGGCTGCGGACAAACCAGCCGCATAGATGCCCTGCGCCAGGCTATTGATAAAACAAAACAATTCGGCTTCGGCATAAAGGGCGCGGTAATGGCATCAGACGCCTTCTTCCCGTTCGATGACTGTGTGCGCATGGCCCACGAGGCCGGCATCACCGCCGTCATCCACCCTGGTGGCTCCGTACGTGATAACGACAGCATTCAATTCTGCAAAGACAATGGCATGGCAATGGTGATAACAGGGATGCGGCATTTTAAGCATTGAGTTGTATTTAACCGCAGCCAATCAAAAAGTCGTATTTTTGTTATAACAGATATCAGAGCAAATGGACTACACGGTTGAACTAGAACTTGAGGACGATGGGCGGTGGATTGCTGAGGTAATTAATTTACCCGGAGTCTTAGCCTATGGAGGCACTCGTGAGGAGGCAATGGCGAAAGCGCAGGCATTGGCCTTAAGAGTGGAGGCGGAAAAACTAGAACATGGAGAACGTTCTTCTTTTGAAACCGGTATTTTTTTTAGGGCAGCATGAGCAATTGGCCTTCCACGAAAGCTAAACGTGTATTGGCGGCACTGCTCAGAGGTGGCTGGGTGATTAAACGGCAAAGTGGTTCTCATTGTATATTATTTAAGCCAGATATGCCCGACTATGTTTTTGCATTCCATGACAATGACGAGATCGGTCCTAAAATGCTCGCCCGTATTTCGAAGTCAACGGGATTAAAACCTGAGGATCTCTGATCTTATTATTTAGCCCATCCATGCCACAACTTTTCACTCCCCTCACGCTAAGAAGCATCACCCTCAAGAACCGCATCGTGGTGTCGCCTATGTGCCAGTACAGCAGCGAAGATGGTTTTGCTAACGACTGGCATTTTGTACACCTTGGCAGCAGAGCTGTAGGTGGTGCAGGGCTTGTCTTTACTGAGGCAACCGCCGTGACTCCTGGAGGTCGCATATCTCCTCACGACCTCGGTATCTGGAAAGATGAACATATTCCTCAGCTAAAAAAGATAACACAATTCATTGAGCAGCAAGGCGCTGTGCCTGGCATACAACTGGCCCACGCCGGCAGGAAAGCCAGCGTCACCGAGCCATGGAATGATGATAAGCTGATACCGGAGTCGGAAGGCGGCTGGAAAACCATAGCGCCAAGCCCGTTGGCTTTCTCTGATGAAAAAGATACTCCCCTGGAACTCACCATCCCTGAAATAAAAAAGCTGGTCGATGATTTTAAAGCAGCTGCTGTGCGGGCACTGGCTGCGGGTTTTAAAGTGATAGAGATACATGGCGCACATGGCTACCTGATCAATGAATTCCTTTCGCCGCTGAGCAACAAACGAACAGATGAATACGGTGGCAGCTATGAGAACCGCACCCGTTTTCTTACAGAGGTCATTGATGCAGTAAGAAGTGTATGGCCGCAGGAGTTGCCGCTGTTCCTGCGCATCTCGGCTATCGACTGGGCAGAGGGCGGATGGACCATCGAAGATTCCGTGAAGCTGGCAGATATAGTAAAGCGCAAGGGTGTGGACCTCATCGACTGCTCTTCAGGCGGCGTAGTTTCTTATGCAAAGATCCCAGCAAAACCTAATTACCAGGTACCATTCGCCGCTGCAGTGCGCGGCACTGGCATACCCACAGGTGCAGTAGGCATCATTGTTACCGCTGGGCAGGCAGAAGAGATACTCACCAGCGGCCAGGCCGATCTTATTTTCATGGCCCGCGAATTGCTCCGTGATGCCTACTTCCCATTGAGGGCTGCAACTGAGCTGGGTTATGATGATATGCCCTGGCCCGTTCAATACGAACGAGCAAAAAGGAAAAAATAATAAAACAAAACCACATGCGTTTTATGATCGTCCGGAATTGACGATTGGAAGGGCGTAGAGACGCAATGCATTGCGTCTCTACCTAACACCTACGAATATCGGGAGCGTTCTTATAGCAGGCTATTTTAACACTACCGTGAACGTCTTTTTGCAGGATAACTTCTACCTTAGCATCCAGCGTGCGCCTGAAAGACAATGAAGCAATTTTTATTACTCATACTCGTATTTATATCCTCCATGGCAGATGCGCAAATGGACACCCTGAAATGGACCGTACCTAATCCGGATCATTATGCGTTCATACACTACGACGAAAATGTGATCGCGCACCACGACCGGCTGGATAGTGTATTTAAGAAACTCGTTGCGCTGCACACCACCCACAAAGGCAGGGTGAACATAGTGCACATCGGGGACTCTCACCTGCAGGCTGATGGTATCACCAGTGTATTGCGAAATGGTTTCCGGTCCTACTTTGGCAATGCAGGTCGTGGCATAGTCTTCCCCTACCAGCTGGCGAATACCAACGGGCCCAAAGACCTCCACTCATCCTCTAACACCACATGGCACAGCAACCGCATCACCAATAACTCATCGCCCATCATAACCGGCATCTGCGGCTACGGCATGGTTACAGCTCATAAGGACGCCAACATATCCATATGGCTCAAAGACGAGAACGGCAACCCGGAATACTTCAACCGCATGCAGTTCTTCGTGGGCAAAGACAAGCACGAATACTCGCTCACCGATAGCAGCAAGGGCAACCAGGTATCCTTGTCCACTCTGGAAGGTAAAAACAGTCCATCGCTGGTGTATGAGAGCGATGCTTTGCTATCCGGTTGTGCACTCAGCAAGACCACCTTTGGCGATTACCAATTCTACGGTGTCTCGCTGGAGCGCAAGGACACCGGTGGTGTTATCTATCACACCATTGGCGCGAATGGCGCCCGCTACGACCAGTATGCTACCAGCAGCCTGTTCTGGGAGCAACTGAAAGTATTGCAAGGCGATCTGTTCGTCATCTCCATGGGCACCAACGAGGCGCAGAACCCAGACCTGAGCGAGGCAGCAGCAGCAGCCCTGTGCGACACTATGATCCGTAAGATACGCGAAATGGTGCCTGGTGCGCCTATTCTTATCACCACCCCCGCCGGGTCTTACTATAAAGGCAAACGCCCTAATGCGGTGCTCAGTAAAGTGACTGAAGGATTTATCAAGTCGGCAGAGCGCAATGGCGCTGCTTACTGGGACCTCTACAAAATGAGCGGCGGTAAAAAGAGCGCAGCAGCCTGGAAGCGTAGCGGCCTCCTCGCCCACGACCTTGTGCACTACCAGCAGAAAGGCTACCAGCTACAAGGCCAGCTATTGCTGAGCGCATTTGCAAAAGCCTACACCAGCTTTGCAAAACTTCATCCCTACAACCCGGACCCGGTGGTTCACAAAAAGCCAGCTCCAAAAACTATCGCAAAACCAAAAACAGATAAAAAACCTGTCACTGCTCCGGATAAGCCCACGTCACCCGCAACCGGCGAGAACAAGGCACCAACTGCTAAGCCTGAAACTACGCCTGCGCGCAACAAGAATAGTAAGATACATGTGAAGTATGAGGGGTAGCACGACCTGGTCATCCTGCGCTCCGTTTACATTCTGCAGCATCCTGTAATAGGTATACGTTGGGTATCGTGCGGGTTTTCGTTTACAGTCTAAAAAAACTTTGCATCTTTGTACCATTGCAGTTAAAAGCGCGCAACTTTACAGAACATCCTAATATCCTTTAATCAGGTAAATCTTAGTTCAGAATGGAAAACACAACCTTTTGCGACCAGCTCAACGCTATCCTGCTCGGGATACCTACCTACAGCGAGGCCGCCGTTGCCGGTATCGAAAACCAGCATCAGCTATACGATGCATTGCTCAAAAAGCACCTGGATACTAACGCACACATAAAAAAGCATTTGCCCGTTTGCTACGATGTCGGGCTCAACATTGGCCGCGCCAAAAACGAAAAGGTCGCAAAGAAACAGCAGTTCTGGTTCGATAAAGCCCGCGACGACTTCAGGTCAGACATCAAAGCGCTGAAACAAGAAATGAGCTGTGGCGCTCCGGCTGCCCCCACCCCCGCTGCCGCCGACGACATCGATTCAAACTGGAGCTAAGAGGCGGTACTGATACGTTCGGAGAACGTGGGAAATGAAAAGGGCATCTATGACCAGAGTTGCAAAGCCGAAAATATATTCGCCAGCGAAGCCCCTTCAGGGGTTTGGGGTTGACCATCTGCGAACCTTTCTCGACACCAAAGTCAAACTCTATAACCAACCGGCCTTCATAGAAAAAGACCCAGTTTGCATACCCCACCGGTTCACCAAAAAACAGGATATAGAAATCGCGGGGCTGTTTGCCGCCATACTGGCCTGGGGCAACCGCACCACCATCATCAACAACGCCCGCAAGCTCATGTTCTGGATGGACGATCAGCCACACGATTTTATCCTCAATCACAAGGATACGGATCTGAAGCCATTCGTCCACTTTGCCCACCGCACCTTCAACGCTACCGACCTGCTTTACTTTATATCGTTCCTCCAGTTCCATTACCGGCAGCATGAGTCACTTGAAGCCGCATTTGTTCCCGGCAAGAACTATAAAGAAGAAACAGTGGAGCAGGCGCTGATCCATTTTCACAACTACTTCTTCTCCATAGAGCATCCCGAACGGACAAAGAAGCACATATCCACCCCTGCGCGCGGCTCAGCCTGCAAGCGCATCAATATGTATCTGCGGTGGATGGTGCGCAGAGACAACCAGGGTGTAGATTTCGGTATCTGGAAAAAGATAAACCCGGCACAGCTTATATGCCCGCTCGATGTGCATGTGGCCCGCGTAGCTGAGCGCCTCGGCCTCCTGGATAATATCAGGTCTAACTGGGCAAACGCCAGGCAGCTTACAGCGCGACTAAAAATCTTAAATCCGAAAGACCCCGCAGTCTATGACTATGCACTCTTTGGGCTGGGAATGGCAGAGCGGTTTTGATGACAGATGGGGTGATAACTACTGGTCTATGCTGTTCGTTTTATCCACCACCTCTTTTATGATCTTATCCAGGTCATTAGTGGCTATCTTCAGTCGTTCCAGTATTTCTATATTGTTTTCGTGTTCGTGCATTTCATAATTGAACAACGACGCAAGGCCCAGTATGCTGGCCACCGGCCCGCGCACCTTGTGCGACTGTATCCAGGCTATTTCTCTCAGCTTTTCGTTCTGCTTTTGTATCTGCACAAACTGGTTCTTTTGCTCAGAGATATCACGCGCTATACAGATAACGCCAACGATCTTGCCGCTGTCATCAACGATCGGGTTCGAGCTGATCTCTTTGTGCAGCAGGTCTCCATCATAAAACTCCTCTACGAAGATGGTGAAAGACTCGCCGGCCAGCGCCCTTTCATAATCCTTCTTCCGGGTATTGAAGAACGACTCTGATCCCCACTCCCCCAGCACATAGTCGCCGGGATGTGGCACCACGCCAGCCAGCTCGTAAATGAACTCCTGGTAGGCTTTATTGCAGAATACGATCTCCAGTTTTGAGTTTACAGACCATACCTGGTCACGGGTATTGTTGATAGTAGCCAGCAGGTTTTGCTCCGTATTGCGGATGGTCTCGGTAAGCTGGCGCTCTTTAGAGATGTCAAATGTTACCCCGTTTATAGTATCCGGCTTGCCATCGGCGCCTATCTTCAGGTTTATCTGTGATTTCAGCGTCTTTATGTCTCCGTTGGGGTGCACATACCGGAATATGATCTCGGATACGCCCTTTGTACTTGCCTCTCTCAGCGATTCGTAAACCGATTCCAGGTCATCGGGATGTAAGGCATTGTAAAACAGGCTTTTGCTCTGCATCATTTCATCTGCCGTAAACCCGAATAGTTTCAGGTAGGCATTATTAGGGTAGGCATAAAGGAGTTCAAAGTTATCCGCCTTTCTCGACCATATGGCATATCCCATAGAATAGAGCAGGCTGTCCAGCTGCTCCTTCTGTGCCTGCAACTGGTTGGTGAGCTCCTGGTTATGCTTTTCGGTAAGTACCTTCTTGTTCACATCTATGGCAAAGCTAAGCCCGGCCTCAATATTTCCAAATTGTGTCGTATGCGAATAAATGTGGGTATAAATGGCTTCGCCGTTCTTCTTGATGTGCTTGTGATAACCGGCATCGTAAAACTCCTTCTTTCTCAGGTTGGGGTCATTAGCCGTATGTTCTTTATCGCTCTGCGGCTGTATATCATGCAGGGTCATCCGCCTGAATTCCTCCTTGCTGTAGCCATATTTTTCTACAGTAGCATTGTTAACGATCAGGAACCGCGAGGTCTGCATGTCGATGATCCACATCGGTATGGGCCCATTTTCAAAGTGTCTTTTATACTCACGTACCGCAAATTCAGTTTTAACCGTTACTGCCTTACGCTCTATAGCAAGTAATATTGCCTTTTCCAGTTGTGCTGCGTCATATTGTCCGTTTACAAGAAAGTCCTGCGCGCCCTCTCTTATTGCTGTAATACAATCTTCCTTGTCATCACTGTCTGATAATACAATGATGGGGATATTTCTGAAGTGCCTGTGAATAGCTTGTAATGAGGGCGCGATACTTGCACGCGGTGATGAGAGATCAGCAATTACTATCGAAAAAAGATCCTTTGCCTGGGCAGTAGATTCTTCGATAGAGAGGCACCGGCAGATCTTATCTTTTGAATAGTGGAGGTCGGAAAGCTGTTTATTTAACGCCGCGTATTTTGTCCCGTTAGCTTCAATTATCAATAATCCCTTTTTCATCAAGTTCTCGTTCTAAAACACTTATCCGTTTAATATATCGTATACAAAATCACCATTTATTTTCACTTAATTAGCAGGTATGTACAAATTTACTCGGTCTTTGGGAATTAATTGTAAATCAATCGTTAACCAACTATGTAAGCTTAGGTTAATGTGGTAACAGCATATAGTTAAAGTCAAAGATAGAGCGTTTACGCCGACAATAATAGCTTTTGCAGACTAATCAGATTTCTGACAACCACCTTTCAACTAATCAACTTATTTTTGCCGCACTATGGCAAATGATAATAAGCTGCAAAACATTATAGGACATTGTAAAGAATACGGTTTTATTTTCCAGTCCAGCGAAATATATGACGGCCTGAGCGCTGTGTATGACTACGGACAATATGGCGCCGAACTCAAAAAGAACATACGCGACTATTGGTGGCGCAGTATGACGCAGATGAATGATAATATAGTGGGTATTGACGCCGCTATTTTTATGCACCCTACGGTATGGAAAGCCAGCGGCCACGTAGACAACTTCAGCGACCCGATGATCGACAACAAAGATAGCCAGAAACGCTACCGCGTAGATCATCTTATAGAAGGCTTTGCCGAGACCTTAGATAAAGAAAAAGGCGACGCCATAGTAGCCCAAATGGACCAGCTCCTCGCAGCCAATGACTTTGCCGGATTGAAAACACTGATAGACGACAATAAAATGAGCTGCGGTGTTAGCGGCACCTGCAACTGGACCGATGTGCGCCAGTTCAACCTCATGTTCTCTACCGAGATAGGCTCAGTAGCTGAAGAAGCAAATGTCATATACCTGCGTCCGGAGACTGCACAAGGTATATTTGTGAACTTCCTGAATGTGCAGAAGACCGGGCGTATGAAAATACCCTTTGGTATAGCACAAACAGGTAAGGCATTCCGCAACGAGATCGTGGCACGCGGCTTCATCTTCCGTATGCGCGAGTTTGAGCAGATGGAGATGCAGTTCTTTGTGAAGCCAGGCACACAGAAAGAATGGTACGAACACTGGAAGGAGGTGCGCATGAAGTGGCATATGAGCCTGGGCATAAGCCCTGATAAATATCGCTTTCACGACCACGTGAAACTGGCGCACTATGCCGATATGGCCTGTGATATTGAATATGATTTCCCAATGGGCTTTAAAGAGGTAGAAGGCATTCACAGCCGCACAGACTTCGACCTGAAGAACCACCAGGAATACAGCGGCAAGAAACTAACCTATTTCGACACCGACATCAACCAGCACTATGTCCCATACGTTGTGGAAACATCTATTGGCCTCGACCGCACAGTGATGCTGATACTGAGTGAAGCATACAAAGAAGAAGACCTCAGCACACCGGAGAAGCAGGATAGCCGTGTGGTGCTGAGCTTCCCGCCGATGCTGGCGCCAATAAAACTGGCAGTATTGCCGCTCACCAAAAAAGATGGTCTGCCTGAGATAGCCCGTGAGCTGATAGACCAGTGCAAACCGCACTTCAAATGCTTCTATGAAGAAAAAGACAGCATAGGCAAGCGCTACCGCAGGCAGGATGCCATAGGCACTCCTTTCTGTATCACCATAGACCACCAGACCAAGGAAGACCAGACAGTCACCATCCGCTACCGCGATAGTATGACCCAGGAGCGCATAGCATTGGCAGATGTCAAGGCGCTGGTCTTAGATAAAATAAAGATGTTTTAGCTGAGAATAGCTGCCGCCGCCTTCTGCGCGGAATGGAGATATAAAGCACAGGCTTTAGCCAAAATAATATCGCAGGTATAAAAACTTGAGTAATTTTGGTTAAAGCCTTTTTGTTTTCAATTTCTCAACCGGAGAATAGATAGGGAATACTAAAATCACTCAGCCCATGGTCGATGATAATGTGCAACAAGCAGCAATAGCCCTGGGACAGGATTGGGACCTCCAGCTGCCGGATACCCTTTCAGAAGAGGCGCTTTTGAGATTGCTTGCAGACAGGATCGTAACCGTTTTGGAGCGCGGACCCGAAACTTTTTTCCAGCTCATGTATCGGCTGGATATCTCAGAGAAGAAACTGAATGCCATACTACTCGAAGATGATGTGGCGATGAAGATAGCCCGCCTCATCTACGATCGGCAAATTCAGAAGATACAGAGCAGGCAGGTAAACAAAATGACTCGCGAGAGTGATGACCCGGAGTTAAAATGGTGATGTTTAAAAAATCGCAACGCTATATGCTTCCACCCCTATTTCATAAGCGGCTGTTCCTATACCTGTTCATCGGTTTCATATTGGCAGTGGTAGTTGGTACCCTGTCTCACGAAAGTGGCCACTGGCTTGCCGGCAGATACCTGGGATTTAAAGAACAGCACATTGCATACAATTATACCAATTATGGGATTCCGGATGCTCACTGGCTTAAACGCGATTCGGTAATTGATGAGTATCACAAAGAGATGATCAGCTCGCCCGGTTTGCCGGTCAAAGATGAGTACCACAAACTTATTGATGAGCGGGAACACGACTATTTTCTTCTAACTGCCGGGGGGCCGCTTCAAACCATGCTTACAGGAACGCTCGGCCTTATACTTTTGCTCATTTACCGCCGGAAATTCGCCATTGCTGACGCCTTGTCTCCTCCTCAATGGCTAATGGTGTTTTTAGCGTTGTTCTGGCTTCGGGAGATATTCGATGTTGTTGTAGCAGGTATTCGACTGTGTGCGGGTCGTGCCTGGATGGAAGGCGACGAATTCAAAATGGCAAATTACTTTCACTGGCCCACCTGGAGCATATTTATTGGAACAGGTTTTCTAAGCCTGCTGGTACTCCGGACCGTTGTCTTCCGCTTCGTGCCCGCAAAGCAGCGTTTCACATTCATAATAGCGGGCTTCACCGGCGGCCTCACAGGCGCCTGGTTATGGCTCATATTACTAGGCCCAAAGTTGTTGCCGTAGTAATTGATAAAATGAAAAGGGGTGTCTGTTCCGGGTCTGGAAAGTATAAGTCTTGCCCCAAAGTTGAAGTCTTAACGATAAGCAAAGCCCCTTTAGGGGTTTGGGGTCTTACTTCGTGAACTTATACCCTATCCCCCTTATCGAATGGAAATGCTTAGGGTTGCGGCTGTCTTTCTCAAAGAACTTACGGAAGTTGAGGATAAAGTTGTCGATAGTGCGCGTAGTGGGATATACGTTGTAGCCCCATACGATCTGTAGTATCTGTTCGCGGCTCACCACTTCACCCTCATGCTCAATAAGCAGCTTTAGCAGGGCGGCCTCTTTCTTGCTTAGCTCCTGGGCATGTTTGTTTTTGTCGATCGCTTCGTGGGCGGCAAAGTCTATTTTACAGCCGGCAAATTCATAGGTATCGCCCATGGTTTGCGGCTCTTTCAGGCGTTTGTTCTTGGTCACCAGCTTTTCTACCCGCAACAATAGTTCTTCCAGGTTGAAAGGCTTGGTAAGATAGTCGTCGCCGCCTTTCCTGAGGCCCTCCACGCGGTCTGCGCTGCTGTTGCGTGCCGAGAGGAAGAGTATCGGCACATCATTATGCTGCATCCTGATGGTTTCACAAACAGTAATGCCGTCCATATCAGGCAACATAATATCGAGTACAATAAGGTCGAAGTATTCGCTCTTAACAGTCTTTATAACTGCAGGGCCATTGTCTACCGTCGTTACTTCATAGCCTTCCAGTTCCAGGTTAAGCTTCAGGGCTTCGCGCAGACTTTCCTCATCTTCTGCCACCAGCACCGAAGCCTTATATGTTTTGCTTGCCATCAGATATTACTTTATTGATAAAAATTGTACCCGGAAACTATTATTATAACGGGGTGATGGAAATAACATTATACAGTTCCGGCCCGGGGTTTTGCCGTATCCCCATATCCTTCATCACTACCCTCACCGAATCTCCAATAAAGGCGTCAAGGTTCAGGCTGGTGCTCTCCACCAGGTAAGAGGTGTAGAAGTCAACGTGTATAAGATGTGTACCGTAATTGTAAGTGGCAGTACTGCTCTTGGCATATAGCCGGCCATTTATAGTGGTGGTGGCATTATTGTCGGTCCGCCCACCCTTACAGGAGGCAAAGACTGCAATAACGACAAGAAAAAGAAATTGTTTTAAAAAGTGCATAAAAGCAGGTTTTCGGGCTGCAAAAATACAGAAAATATACATGCTTCTTGTTTCTATAATTTTCAGATTTCGTTTTGTCCTTAATTTACCTACCTTTGCCCTCCTGAAAAAAGCCATCAGGGTAGTAGATGCGGGCGTGGTGAAATTGGTAGACACGCTAGACTTAGGATCTAGTGCTTCGCGGCTTGGGGGTTCGAGTCCCTCCGCCCGCACACAAGGAGACAAACAGGTTTCAACCCCTGTTTGTCTTTTTTCTTTTTGGCCTGAAACGCTTGACAGGCTTGCAATTAGCTCGAATATAGAATTTACTCTTTGTGTTCGAAATGCTCCTTTTTTCTTGTCATAGACAATTCCGTCAGGAAACACCAGTTTTTGTAGTTTTTCTTTTTGCTCAACATTGCTGGAATCCCACTCTGTAGCGAGTCCTACGGATATTCCCACTGCTTTTTCTAATGCACCCAAAGGGTTCGAAATGCCGGTTGTCAATTGCGACAGTTTTTTAACGATGTCCTTCCGTTCATCCTCAAACTTTAAACGGAACTTATCGTAGGTTACCTTGTTCATATCCTTAGTGACATAGTAGCTTTCTTCGATGTTCTCAATCTTTTTGTCAATCTCTGAGATCTGCTGTTTATAGCTTTGTTCCAATTCAACACTCTCTTTATTTATCTCGTTCCATACAGATTCCATTTTTTTGATCAGGGGTGCTTTCAGCTCTTCTTTAATGTTGTAGTCTTCAAGTAATTTCATAAACATCTTGTGTATGTCTTTTGCGCTTTTGTTACACTTACATCCGGTTGTCCTGCATTTATAGTACCATAGTCCCCTTGCCTTCACTATGTAGCCAGTAAACGGCTCATTACAATCAGCGCAACGGATAAATACTTTTAGAGGCACTTCTTCCTGCCGCTGTTTGTGAGACACGCCGTAGCCGGAATTACTTTGGTGTATTTCATTAACCTTCAGGAATAGTTCAGTTGAAATTAGCTTTTCGTGTTCTCCTTCAACTATTTCCCCTTCCAACATATTGTGACTTAGCAGGCCACAATAAAAGGGATTTTTCAGAAGCTTTGTGAGATGCTGCTTGTTTAACCTTACCCCCATACTCCGCAGCTTATCCAGAATTTCCTCATTTTTCATGCCTTCACTTTTCCAGATGAAAGCTCTCTTAATCTTCTTGCCGATTTCATTTATCTTAATACTTCTTACGCCGTTGATCTTGACTACATCATAACCGATGGGAGGCTTTGCTACCCAAATGCCTCTCTTGAACTTCTCTCTCATTCCGGCTACTGAACGCTGTTTCCTTAGTTCGTTATCGTATTGAGAAAAGATGAATTGAATGGATTGTTGCAACACCCCACTTGGGTTGGACGTATCTGTAGGCTGAGTGACAGCAAAAACTTCTATGCCATACTTCTCTCTTAATTCCTGGGCTAGCTTTATGGCCCCGCCGCCGGTACGGCTAAAACGGTCAAGCATGTAAACAAGGACATGGGAAATTTTGCCCTTGTTTTTCTTGATGAATTCTAACATCCGCTGAAACTCCTTACGGCCATCCGTTTTAGCACTTTCATAGGTGCCGCCGAAATACCCTGCTACGCTTATATTGTTCCGTTGAGCATAGTCATCAATGGCCTTGCGCTGGTATTCCAACGATAGGTTTGTATCAGCCTGTTCTTTGCTTGAAACTCTTGTGTAAACAACAGCCATTTTTGCTTGTGATAGGCGAGTTGTTTTATCATTGGTTTTAGCAAAACGTGCAAAAGTTGATTGTGTGTTCATGCGGCTATTTTTTGAAGCGTTTCTTCTTGCTGTAAATTTACAACTATTTGATTATCAATTACATGTGTTTTATGTGAAGCATTTCTTAAAAGTATTGCAGCCAACTGATTTAAGCTATCTAATACAGCCATTGCTTCACCATCGGTATAGTGTTCGCATCCCTTAAATGAACGCAGCCATTCCGGTGTGTCCATACAATTTAGCGAATTTATTTTGTTCTTGTTCTCTGTTTTACGCATCTCCATAATTCTATAGTTTTTCTACCAGCTAATGTCAATCCTAAATTGTTTTTTCCGTCTTGAATATGTTGTCCTCACTGTAACGTTTGTTTTCGCCCCAAATATATTATTGCGACTAAATGCAGTTTGTCGGGTCTGTGCCGTGTGTTGCTGAGTTATGTGGAACTCGGCTGAGTTGTGCAGTACAATGCGGTATTGTGAAGACTAATTTGGAAAAATTAGCTTGAATCCAGACCTGATTGGTTGTGACAGCGGATCTTAAATATAAAATGTAGTGATGTATTCATGCCAGATGGTTTACATTATATACTACAAGTATCACACCGTAAAAACGGTCTTTTGCGACAAATTTTCCGGTTAAAATGAAATCTAATTCTTGTCTAATTTCCCGCAAATCGCATGTAAATCGCACTCAAATAGCGAAAAATATATTTATTTTATTGTTGACAAAAAGGCGGAGGCCAAGCATGACAGTGTCATGAAATCATGGCAGTTTTTATTCTGAGTACATTTGTTCACTTACATAAACACCCGCATGAAATACACAGTTGCCGATACCGCAAATAATCTAAAAGTCGAAAAAGATCTTATCAAGACATGGGCTTTTAAGTTCTCCGATTACTTGTCTCCCAGCGCAAACCCACCTAAAGGAGAACAGCGTGAATTTGAATTGGAAGACATTAGAATAATGGCTTTCATATTGTTGCATTGGGAGGAAAATCCGGACATAGAGTGTATTAAAATGGGATTGAATGCCAATAGTCATCATGACAATTTTTTGATTGACGATTTTATTGTTCAGCTAACACCTCTATTTATTGACCCTCCTGAAAATATTGATGAAACCTGGAGGCACGGGATAGTATTTGGTGGGTTATCTCAAATCGGTGATGCATATTTTCTTGCAAAATCATACAAACTTGCCGGTGACAGATTAATGGAAGCCGCTCTTCAGAAGGACGAACAATGGGAACTCTTTTGCCCTGCAATTTACAATTACAGACATGCAACCGAACTATATCTAAAGGCTACTACAAATAATTTTAAGCTGAGCCATGATTTAATTTACCTATACAGCGAATTGAAGAAACTCTTATGGGATAAATTTAATTCGATACCACCTGACTGGTTTGACAAGCTGATGGATGCGTTTAACGATTTTGACCCTAATGGCACTACTTTCAGATATGGTAGCAAGGTAAGTAGAGATGAAGTCTGGGTTGATTATAATCATGTAAAGACATTGATGGGGTGGCTTGATGAATCATTCGACAATATCAGAATTCATCTTAGAGGGGTTTGACATGCCTATTAAATGGGTAGAACACGATTTACAGGAAATTCAAAATCCGGCAGCTACGATACAACCGGAATATAACCGTGATTTGCCCGAAATTTAATTTCCTAAGCCGAATAATTAGATTATCGTTAGATTTGATTTCAGATACTTTGCCTACTGATTAACCGCAATACGGAAACATGGACAAAAACATTCAAAAAGAGACGTTTCATCTAGAGTTTACTATCAAAAAGCTCAAAAAAAAACTGGAGGACAAGCAAAAAGAGCTTGAAAATGTCACTTTGCAATTGAATCAGGCACTATCAGACAATGAAAAGTTGAATAGAAAGATCAGAAAGTATGAAAAGCCGAAAGATGAATACGATTATAGCTGGAGTTGGATCAGTAAAATAGTTTTTATAGTAGCACAGGCGAAAAAACCGCTACGCTCTGCCGAAATTATTCCAATCCTGCGGGTAAGGGAGCCAGACCTTAATTTAAAAGCAAGTAAAGAGAAATTTCTTTCGGCTTTTTTAAACGTTGCTATGCGCCACCAACGATTAATACCGTATAAGTTGAAAGGCGTAAGAGGGAATTATTACTGCTTGCCGGAATGGATTAATGAAGAAGGTGAACTTCCGCCGGATATGAAAAAGCAGATTTATTGAAAGCGGGCTTATTATGGGAACATCATGTTTTTATCTTGTACCAATTAAGTTACAATTAACCATAGTTAAAGATAATTAAAGGCTATTAAAGAACTAACTGCGACACAAT
>CANJQU010000087.1 GCA_947476485.1 Chitinophagaceae bacterium | reverse complement strand
GAAATACTCTCACAACTTCATACCCTAATCAGCGGTGTAATACGTAAAAAAGACCTTGTACTTACACCGGCAACAGTTGCTGCAGATGTGCCGGGCTGGGACTCCCTTACCCATATGATCATCATAGACAGCATTGAAAAACATTTCAAGGTGAAATTCAAGCTGAATGAGATCATGAATTTTAAGAACCTGGGTGACGTTATCAATACTGTGAAAAGTAAGCTGGTTAAATAACATTGAAAATTCCAATGCTCACTGAACTGTGCAGAACAAATTCCAGGCAGTATTGTCTGGAGTTTTGCCTCTGGGATTCTGATTTTGCTATTTCATCTTTTTAATAGAGCCCTATCAACTCACCTTCAGCCAGAATGTGGCCCTGCATCGCGTTTTCCAGTGATCCTCTATCATTGTTCTGATCCGGTGCCAGCAATTCATCCAGCGCATAGATTTTAAAATGATAAATGATGGATACCCGATGGCGGACACATAACCTTTGTACCCTGTTTTCAGCATACAGATAGCGACGAGCATGAAAATTGAACGAAGGATGTACATATAGTTCTACCGGATCAGGTAAAAATTCGGTACCAGCGGAAACGTAAACAAAGCATCTTAGCTGATATTCCCGGGATCTGAAATTTTGGTATCATGGATTTTTTTCCACAATTCGTTATACCTGCAAGTATATTTTAATTGAAAAAATAGCTGAAAATATTTTTCGAAATATTTGTCTGCTCCGCATCCATCCCTTAACAGTACTGGCTTTTAGTGCAAAATATTGCATTTCAAAAAGTTGCCCGCGAGTTTACAGCAATTTCCGTTTCCGGATTTTCTCGTTGGCACGATTTTTTATTGAACTTTTTCACGACCAAATTTTCTTACGGTAAAAAACAAATCTCCAAACTGTCATAACAACAGGCAGCCTGGGTATTTATTCTGGTATATATAACATAATATAAAATTTTGTTTATGGCTTCAGAAATTACAATTCCCTCCGACTTACAAAACATCGAAGAACCTGTAGTGCTGGATGCACCTCCCGCTCCAAAATCTGCGAAGAAAGCACGCACAAATGGCACGGCTCCTGCAAAACGCTCCAAGGCCACACAATACTATGAGGCATACGAAGTGCCGCCTGATGAGGTGCTGAATAAAGAGCTGCTGAGAATACTGATCGAAGTAAGGAACGGCAATTTCGATGTGCGTATGCCCATAGACCAGATCGGCGTAAGCGGTAAAATATGCGATACGCTGAATGAGATCATTTTCATGAACCAGAAAATGACCCAGGAATTTACCCGCGCCAGTAACACCATCGGCAAGCAGGGGAAACTGACCCATCGCATAGAGGTACCATTTGCAAAGGGATCATGGAGCAATGGTGTTGACTCCCTAAATACACTTATATCCGACCTGGTGCATCCGACTATCGAGATAGCAGGCGTTATCAGCTCGGTGGCTAAGGGTAACCTTTCACAGCAAATGCCACTGCAAATAGGCGACCACGTGCTACAGGGTGAGTTTGCCCGTATTGCCAAGGAGGTGAACGACATGGTGAAACAGCTTAACCTCTTTTCAATGGAGGTAACGCGTGTGGCGCTTGAGGTAGGTACCGAAGGTAAACTCGGCGGACAGGCAACGGTAAAAGGTGTGGGTGGCGTATGGAAAGACCTTACCGACTCCGTGAACCAGATGGCCAGCAACCTGACGGCACAGGTGCGTAACATCGCCGAGGTAACAACATCTGTGGCGAAAGGTGACCTCTCACGCAAGATAACGGTGGACGTGAAGGGAGAGATACTGGAGCTGAAAAATACGATCAATACGATGGTGGACCAGCTTAACTCCTTCTCATCGGAGGTGACACGTGTGGCACTCGAGGTGGGTACTGAAGGTAAACTGGGCGGACAGGCGCAGGTGCGCGGTATCGGCGGTACATGGAAAGACCTTACTGACTCTGTGAACCAGATGGCCAGTAACCTTACCGGCCAGGTGAGAAACATTGCGGAAGTAACGATAGCGGTAGCAAGAGGTGACCTCTCCAAGAAGATCACCGTGGACGTAAAGGGTGAAATATCAGAGCTGAAATATACGATCAATACAATGGTGGACCAGCTTAATTCGTTCTCGGCGGAAGTAACGCGTGTAGCGAGGGAAGTAGGTTCGGAAGGCAAACTGGGCGGACAGGCGGAAGTAAAAGGTGTGGCCGGTGTATGGAAGGACCTTACCGACTCCGTGAACCAGATGGGTAGTAACCTTACCGCGCAGGTACGCAACATCGCACAGGTGACGACTGCAGTGGCAAAGGGTGACCTTTCACGTAAGATCACGGTGGACGTAAGAGGGGAAATTCTGGAGCTGAAAGATACGATCAACACGATGGTGGACCAGCTCAACTCTTTCGGATCGGAAGTGACGCGCGTTGCCCGTGAGGTAGGCTCTGAAGGTAAATTGGGTGGTCAGGCAACTGTGGAAGGTGTAGGTGGTGTATGGAAAGACCTTACCGACTCGGTAAACCAGATGGCGGGTAACCTTACAGGGCAGGTGCGTAACATCGCCGAGGTAACAACGGCGGTGGCCAATGGTGACCTCTCCAAGAAGATAACGGTGGACGTGCAGGGAGAAATTCTAGAGTTGAAGAAGACGATCAATAACATGGTGGATCAGCTCAACTCTTTCGGATCGGAAGTAACGCGCGTGGCACGTGAGGTAGGCTCGGAAGGAAAGCTGGGCGTACAGGCCACGGTGAAGGGTGTGGGAGGTGTATGGAAAGACCTTACCTACTCTGTGAACCAGATGGCCAGTAACCTGACGGCACAGGTGCGTAACATTGCCGAGGTAACAACAGCGGTGGCAAATGGTGACCTCTCTAAAAAGATCACCGTGGACGTGGAAGGTGAGATCCTGGAGCTGAAGAACACGATCAATACGATGGTGGACCAGCTCAACTCATTCGCATCGGAAGTGACGCGTGTGGCCCTTGAAGTGGGCACGGAAGGTAAACTGGGCGGACAGGCCAAGGTGAAGGGAGTAGGTGGTGTGTGGAAAGGACTTACGGACTCTGTGAACCAGATGGGTAGTAACCTGACGGCTCAGGTGCGTAACATCGCCGAGGTAACGACGGCGGTGGCCTATGGTGACCTCTCGAAGAAAATTACGGTAAACGTGCAGGGAGAGATCCTTGACCTTAAAAATACCATCAATACCATGGTGGACCAGCTCAACTCATTCGCATCGGAAGTGACCCGTGTGGCCCTTGAGGTGGGAACAGAAGGTAAGCTGGGCGGACAGGCGAAGGTGCAGGGTGTGGGTGGAACATGGAAAGACCTTACAGACTCTGTGAACCAGATGGGTAGTAACCTTACGGCACAGGTGCGCAACATTGCCGAGGTAACAACGGCGGTGGCAAAGGGCGACCTTTCACGTAAAATTACGGTGGACGTAAAGGGTGAGATCCTGGAGCTGAAGAACACGATCAATACCATGGTGGATCAGCTCAACTCCTTCGGATCGGAAGTGACACGTGTGGCGCGTGAGGTGGGATCTGAAGGAAAGCTCGGCGGACAGGCAGATGTGGCCGGCGTGGGCGGTACATGGAAAGACCTTACCGACTCCGTGAATGTAATGGCGGGCAACCTTACCAGCCAGGTACGTAACATCGCCGAGGTAACGACGGCGGTGGCGAACGGCGACCTTTCGCGCAAAATTGAAGTGGACGTAAAGGGAGAGATCCTTGAGCTGAAAAATACCATCAACACGATGGTGGAGCAGCTCCGCGCATTCGCGTCGGAAGTAACACGTGTGGCAAGGGAAGTGGGTACAGAAGGTAAGCTTGGCGGACAGGCCCACGTGCCGGGTGTGGCTGGTACCTGGAAGGACCTTACCGACTCTGTGAACCAAATGGCAGGAAACCTTACCGACCAGGTGCGTAACATTGCGAATGTGGCGATAGCCGTGGCCAACGGGGACATGTCGCGTAAGATCACGGTGGACGTGCGCGGAGAAATATTACAGCTCAAAGAAACACTCAATACCATGGTGGACCAGCTACGCGCCTTCGCATCGGAAGTGACACGCGTGGCACGTGAGGTGGGTACGGATGGCAAACTTGGCGGACAGGCATTCGTGCCGGGTGTGGCAGGTACATGGAAAGACCTTACCGACTCCGTGAACCAGATGACGGGTAACCTGACAAGCCAGGTGCGTAACATCGCCGAGGTGACGAAGGCGGTGGCGAGCGGCGACCTTTCAAAGAAAGTGACCATCGATGTGAAAGGGGAAATATTCGATCTTAAGAATACGATCAATACCATGGTGGATCAGCTCAACTCCTTCGCATATGAGGTGACACGTATGGCGCGCGAGGTGGGCACGGAAGGAAAGCTGGGCGGACAGGCTGAAGTAAAGGGGGTGGCAGGAACATGGAAAGACCTTACCGACTCCGTGAACATGATGGCCTCCAACCTTACCAGCCAGGTGCGCGGTATTGCGAAAGTGGTAACGTCTGTGGCAACCGGTAACCTGAAACAGAAACTCTCCATCAGCTCACGCGGCGAGGTGGCGCAGCTCACAGATACCATTAATGAAATGATCGATACGCTTGCGGTGTTTGCCGACCAGGTAACAACCGTTGCGCGTGAGGTTGGTGTGGATGGCCGGCTTGGTGGCCAGGCAAATGTGCCGGGCGCATCAGGCATCTGGAAAAACCTGACGGAGAATGTGAACCAGCTCGCTGAAAACCTGACGACACAGGTGCGCGCTATATCTGAGGTGGCCTCTGCGGTAACCAAGGGCGACCTTACCCGTATGATACGTGTGAATGCCGAGGGTGAAGTGGAGGAGCTGAAGGACACGATCAACCAGATGATCACCAACTTGAAAGAAACAACATTACGTAACCAGGAACAGGACTGGCTGAAATCGAACCTGGCTAAGTTCACGCAGATGCTGCAGGGACAAAAGGACCTGAATACGGTTACACGTCGTATCCTCTCGGAGCTCGCACAGGTGGTGAATGCGCAACACGGGATGTTCTACATCTTTGAACAGGATGAGTCTTTCAGCAGCAGTACGCTAAAACTTTTTGCAGCTTATGCTTACAAGGATGAGCTGAATATGAAAAAAGAATTCAAGTTGGGTGAAGGCCTCGTTGGACAGTGCGCATTGGAGAAAGAACAGATCCTGTTGTCAAATGTGCCGCAGGGTTATGTAAAGATCGGCTCCGGCCTTGGTGAGGCTACCCCGCTCAACCTTATCATCCTTCCGGTACTGTTCGAAAAGGAGATCAAGGCGGTAATTGAGCTCGCTTCGTTTGAAGCATTCAACGAGACGCACCTGGACTTCCTCAGCCAGCTTACGGAGAGTATCGGAATCGTATTGAATACGATCGAGACAAACTCGAGGACAGAACATCTCCTTGAGCAATCTACATCATTGGCCGATGAGCTGAAACGTACCAATGAAGAGCTGCAGGATAAAGCGCACCTTCTTGTGAAGCAGAAAGATGAAGTGGAAAATAAGAACCGGGAAGTGGAAGAAGCGAGAAAATCACTGGAAGAAAAAGCTGAACAGCTCACGCTTACCTCGAAGTATAAATCTGAGTTCCTTGCGAACATGTCCCATGAGCTGAGGACGCCGCTGAACTCGCTGCTGATACTCGCCCAGCAACTGTTTGAGAACCAGGAAGGTAACCTTACGGAGAAGCAGGTACGGTTTGCGAA
The DNA here is from genome assembly GCA_947476485.1 of Chitinophagaceae bacterium. Lineage (GTDB taxonomy): Bacteria > Bacteroidota > Bacteroidia > Chitinophagales > Chitinophagaceae > Nemorincola. The sequence goes on along the minus strand of CANJQU010000087.1, from coordinate 13,635 downwards.
GACCATCCATAGCTGCGGCGATGACCTGATACAGCTCATCAATGATATCCTTGACCTTTCCAAGATCGAATCCGGGTATATCTCCGCAGACTTTATTAATGTGCGCTTCAATGAGATCACCAGCTTTGTGGAAGCAACCTTTAAGCATATCTCTGAAAGCAAGAACCTCAAATTCACTATTGAAAAAGACACCCACCTGCCAGAGATCATTGAAACAGACGTTCAGCGACTCAACCAGATCCTTAAGAACCTGCTTTCCAATGCTTTCAAGTTCACAGAAAAAGGTGAGGTTAAGCTCAGGATATATGAATCGACCAAGAGCTGGCGCATGGGTAATCCAAGTCTCGAAAAAGCAAGAAAGGTTGTTGCCTTTGAGATCACAGATACCGGCATAGGTATTCTGAAGGACAAGCAGAACATCATTTTCGAAGCCTTCCAGCAAGCCGAAGGATCTACCAGCCGTAAGTATGGCGGAACAGGCCTGGGACTCTCTATCAGCCGCGGTCTCGCAGACCTGCTCGGCGGTACAATAGAGCTGGACAGTGAAGTAGGCAAAGGAAGCGTATTTACCCTGTACCTGCCGCTCGACTACAATCCGAAACTGATGAAAAAAGACAAGCAAAGCTCATTGGTGATCAGCGAGTATGAGCTTGCCCAGAACGATGAGAAGATAGCTATCCAGACCGTACCCACGGTTAAGCTTCCGGAAAGGGATCTGGAAGGAGTTAATGAGCTCATCAACACAACCGGTGACGACCGCAACAATATAATGTCGGGCGACAAAGTAGTGCTGGTAGTGGAAGACGACTTGCGGTTTGCCAAGATTATGATCGACAAGGTCCACGAGATGAACCTGAAATCGATCGTCGCCACCAATTTCGGAGAAGTGTTTGAGCTGGCGAACAAATACAATCCTGCTGCCGTGACACTGGATGTGAAATTGCCTGACGCCAGCGGCTGGAAGATTCTGGACCTGTTTAAAAACGATATGAACTTCAGGCATATCCCGGTACATCTCATCTCCGGTGAAGAGAATAGGGTGCTTGCCATGAAGCGCGGGGCAAGGAGCTTTCACCTGAAACCGTTGAAAAATGAGGCGCTGTCCCTGCTGTTCAATGACATCGTTGACTTCAGCGCAAGAACGACCAAACACCTGCTGGTAATAGAAGACAACGAGATAGACTGCTCGCAGATAGTGAAAGAACTGGAAAACGGCGATAAGCTGCAGATATCTATTGCTAACACAGGCAAGCAGGCCATTGAGATGATCAGCAACAATATTTATGATTGTGTGATCGTTGACTACATGCTTCCCGATATCAAAGGCCTGGACCTGGTAACTGAGATCAATGCGGCGAAGAAAACCCAGATGATGCCGGTACTGATCTACTCTGCAAAAGATTTCTCACCTAAGGAAAAAACACAACTGAAGCAATACGCCAACAGGGTACTGCTGAAGAATGTCAACTCCCTGGAGATGCTGCTGGAAGAAACAGTAATGCACCTGCACCTCAACCACAAAGACCTCCTACCTGAAAAGAGAAAGATCATCGAGAACTTAAGACTCAAGGAAGATGTGCTGGCAACCAAGAAGGTACTGGTCGTTGACGATGATGTGAGGAACCTGTTTGCATTGACGACTGCTTTTGAGAAATACAATATCAATACGATAACCGCAGAAAGTGGGCAGGATGCCATCAACCTGCTTAATGAGCATGCGGATATAGACATGGTGCTGATGGATATAATGATGCCTGAAATGGATGGATATGAAACCACGCAAAAGATCAGGAGGGAGCATAAGAACAGCAATCTGCCGATCATAGCGGTAACAGCGAAAGCGATGAAGGGAGACCGTGAAAAATGTATTGAAGCCGGAGCATCCGATTATATTACAAAGCCTGTGAAAATAGACCAGTTATTATCTTTGATGAGAGTTTGGTTGTACAAATAGATAAGCGACTAGCGTATGGAAGAAATAGCCGGAACTGACCTGCCGATAAAGTCGGACATAAAAATTCTTGTGGTGGACGACCGGGAGGACAACCTGCTATCTATAGAGACGATACTGGAACCTGCGGGATATACGATCAGGAAGGCTGACTCGGGAAGAGCGGCGCTGAGAGTGCTGCTAAAAGAAGATGACTTTACGCTGATATTGATGGACGTCCAGATGCCCGGCCTTAACGGCTTTGACACGGCCACAATGATCTACGACCGGGATAAGCTAAAGCACATTCCCATCATCTTTATTACAGCGAACGACCATGGAGAAGAAAGCGCATTCAAAGGTTACCAGATGGGTGGTGTAGATTATATCTATAAGCCGGTCAACCCGGATCTGCTGCGGGCCAAGGTGTCTGTATTTGTGGAACTGTATAAGAAGAACCACCAGCTTAGGGCACAGGAACAAAAAATGGCTGCAGCAAACAAACGGCTGGAAAAAGAAGTAAAGGAGCGCATCCTGTCCGAGGAAAAGATAGGGCTGCTCAATAAGCAGTTGCTGGAGAACATAGACCGCCTCAAAGCAAGTAATGAAGAGCTGGAAAGATTTGCATACGTGGCCTCTCATGACCTTCAGGAGCCGTTGCGTAAGATCATGCTGTTCAGCGGGCAACTGGCCAATAAATACAGCCCGGTGCTGCAGGACGACGGACGTGATTTTATCAACCGGATATTGAAATCATCTGAGCGGATGCGTATGCTGATCAAGAACATCCTGAGCTTTTCAAAGTCTGCAAACAACTCCGATTCGTTTGAAGAAACAAATCTGAATGAGCTGCTTGAAGGCATTCTGTCTGATCTCGAAATATCAATAGAGCAAAAGAACGCCGTAGTTAATATTGGTAAACTGCCGGTGTTGCGGATAGTGCCGGGCCAGTTCAGGCAGCTTTTCCAGAACCTTATCATCAATGCTTTGAAGTTCAGCAAGGATAACTGCCAGCCGCAGATCGATATCTATACCGAAAATGAAATGGAACACGGCAGCCCCGGCACACAGGTACACGGTAGTGATTATTGCAACATCATTGTACGAGACAACGGGATAGGGTTTGAGCAAAAATATGCCGATGAGATATTCATGCTCTTCAAAAGGCTGAACAGTATAGACAAGTTTGAAGGTACCGGCATCGGCTTGTCTATTTGCAAGAAGATCGTTGACCAGCATAACGGGCATATATCAGCCCGCAGCAGTATTGGCGGCGGAACAACGTTTACCATTTCGCTGCCGGTGAGGACAGCCCAGGAGGTCCCGTCTCCGACTTGATCTTTGGGGTTCTGTAAAATCAGCGGCCACTCCGTTCGGAGCAGCCGCTGATAGTTATACAAATTTGCACATTTCCCTATTTGCACATTTTCACATTATCCTTATTTCTCCACCACGAAATGGAAGATCCTGCGTCCCTCTTCCCACTTCACATCCAGCAGGTACATCCCGTTTACTAGATTACTACTGAGCTGTATCTGCTCGTCGACCATGCCATTTTGCAGCCTGAGCTTTGCCTTGTAAACAACGCGGCCAAGCATATCGGTAATTTCTACAGATGCGGCAGCATCATTGTTTGTTGCTATCGATCCCTTAAGTGTAAACTGTCCGTTGTTGGGGTTGGGTATGAGCTTCAGGACATCGCTGCCTTGTATCATGGAAACGCCCAGCGCCACTGTGTCTATGATCATTACAGATGCCCCGCGTGTTGCCGATCCGCAGGTGCTATAGCCGGTCACCCTGCAGTCCACAACATCATGGTTGGCAAAACCACTGTGGATGAATGTATCATTTATGGCCCCCGGAACGGGATTGCTGTTTATGTTCCATTGATAAGAAAGGCCGGTTCCTGCAAATGCAACCGATGCCACAAACATCACCGTCTCGCCCGCCCCTATCCTGTTGCCGGGTATAGCTGTGACCGTTACCACAGGTACGGCGATGGGCGGTACATTCATAAGGATGTTGTTGCTACTGTACACCGAATCTTCGAGGCTGCATGTAAGTGAGCTATGCATCCGGCAAAATATATTGTCGCCACCTGCGGGCATGAACGAATACACGGGGCCGCTGCCCTGGTATATGCCGTTCTTTACCCAGGAGTACAGCGGCGCAAGGCCGCCATTTACCGGGAGTGGTGTAAGGACAACTACGGTACCGAGACATATAGAATCGCCCGGGCTGGCGAAAATGCTCACAGACGGCAACAGCCCGGCAGAAGTGGTCATAACTATTGATCCTGTTGCAGTATCGGGCAGCGCACAAATAGCATCGCTGGTCAGGATCACTGATACTACATCGCCATTGGCCGGCACATAGCTGTAAGTACTGCCGGAGAAGGAAGGTATACCATTCACATACCAGCTAAACAGCGGCAATGAGCCACCGTTAATGGGTAATGCCGTGAAGGTTGTCATTGTGCCCGCACATATTGTTGTGCCGGGGTTCGCCCCGATGTTGACCACCGGCGTAACCGCAGCATTTACAGTTATTACCGCGCTGTCGCCCATTAGTTTGGCACAGGCTGTGGTATCATTAATGGCAAGCACCGTATAGGTGCCGGGCAGTACGTATGCGCCAAAATCAAGGGCGGAGTCTGTACCTGCGAATGCACCCAGGGATATGCTTCCATAACGCAAATGATAGGTGGTGCCGGCATATGAGCCGTCAAGACCAATATGAACGCCCGCGCCGCCTGAGCAGAAGGCGCCGCCACCGGTAACCCAATAGTTGAGCGGGAGCGGATTTACGGTAACCGGCGCTACAGCAATACAACCCACGCCAAGGCTATAGGAAATGATGGCCGCACCGGATGCCACGCCCGTTACAATGCCTGCACTGTTGATGGTAGCAACCGAAGGCGTGCTGCTGCTCCATGTGCCGCCGCCGGGAGCATCTGTGGCGGTTTCCAGGGATGCTGCACAAATCTGGTTAGCCACTGAAATATGAGCCAAAGGATTTACCGTAATTGTCTTTGCGGCGAAACATCCCGGCGCTATAACATATGATATGACCGCAGTACCAACATTAATGCCCGTAACCAGCCCTTCTCCGGATAAGAGTCCGGGGGTTATAGTGGCAACAACGGTATTGGTGCTGGTCCATGTACCGCCGGAAACTGAATCGCTTAAAATGGCGCTGTTTTCCTGGCATATCACATTCGGGCCCAAAATAGGTGAAGGAATAGGATACACAGTTACCGTAGTGGTTGCAAATACCGTTGCACAGTTGTTCGTAACCGTGTAAGATATGACCGCGGTGCCCGCGGAAATACCTGTTAGTACACCTGATGTGCTGCCTATGACCGCAATTGCCGGCGAGGCCGAACTCCACACTCCGCCGCCACCGCTTGCAGGGTTGCTGAGTGTGATGGAAGTTGTTGGGCACACCACCAATGCCCCAAGAATAAAGCCTGCATTTGGTAGCGGATTGACAGTAACTATTGCAGTGGTATATGCCGTTCCGCAACTGTTGGTGACTGCATACGAGATCTTCGCGGTACCCAATGCCAAACCGGTAACAATTCCGGATGCGCTTATGGTGGCGACACCCGGATTGGCCGAGCTCCATACGCCGCCGGTCACAGCATCTGACAATACAATTGCGTTTCCGGCACAAACATTCAGTACACCGGTTATCGTGCCTGCGTCAGGCGATGGGTTAACGGTTGCCACAGTAGTTGCCGCAACTGTACCGCAGGCGTTGGCCACAGTATAGGAGATCATGGACGTACCTGCTGATACACCTGTTACCAGACCGGTTGCTCCCACTGTTGCGATACCCGGAGCCAGGCTGCTCCACACACCGCCGGCAGTTGCATTGGTGAGCGCTGTCACCGCGCCGGGACATATCACCGGCAGTCCGGTGGTGACATTTACGGTGGGCAATAAGATAACGGTCACAATAGTTGTAGCTGCATTTGTGCCGCAGCCGTTGCTTACAGTATAAGATATATTCGATGTTCCGGCAGCATTTCCGGTTACTATGCCTGAGGAGCCTACACCGGCAACAGCAGGAATAGTACTGCTCCATACACCACCACCTGTTGCATTCGTTAGTGCAGTGGTTGCGGTAACACAAACCAAAGTTGTACCGGTAATTGTGCCCGCGGGAGGTGCCGCATTTACAGTAACAACGATAGTGGCTGCAGCGGTGCCGCAACTGTTGGTGACCGTATAGCTGATCGTTGTAGTTCCTGCTGATATTCCGGTTACGATCCCTGTTGAGCTGACCGTTGCGACTGCCGCAGATGCACTACTCCATATTCCGCCGGAGGAGGCATCGGTCAATGCGGTAGTAGCGGATATGCAGACCGTTGCAGTTCCCGAAATGGAACCGGTTACCGGCAGTGTATTTATCGTAACGATCCGTGTTGCGACCGTGGAACCACAGCTACTGGTTACAGTATAGCTTATTGTTGCTGTTCCACCAGATATGCCTGTCACGATGCCTGTTGCACTTACAGTAGCAACCGATATGGGTGTGCTGCTCCATGTACCGCCACCGGTAACATCAGTCAGCGCTGTAGCAGAACCAACGCACGCTATTGGTATGCCGGTGATCGCCGCGACCGCAGGCCCGGGATCAACGGTGACGATCCGGGTTGCCGCCATCGTACCACAGCTATTTGTTACTGTATAACTTATTGTTGACGTGCCGGAAGATATACCGGTTACGATCCCTGTTGAGCTTATTGTTGCAACACCCGTGGAAACACTGCTCCACACGCCACCCGCAGCAGCATCGCTCAGTGAGGTAGTTGAGCCTGAACATAACGACGCAGTTCCCAGAATTATTTGCGGGAAAGGCAACAGGTTCACCGTAACAACAACGGATGCGGCTATGTTGCCGCAGGCTGTGCTGGCTGTATAACTGATAGTCGCAGTGCCGGGGAAAACACCTGTAACGACTCCTGATATACTGCCCACTGTAGCAACGCCCGGATTGACACTGCTCCAAATACCACCGGCAGGTGTGGCGTTAAGACTGGTAGTTGACCCCACACATACAGCAGTAGTTCCTGTTATCACCACACGTATATCTCCGATCCTCCTGATCCTGCTGTTTTCTTCATCAGCAAAATATATGTTGTTGGAATCGGCAGCATAAACCCCCGAAGGATGATATACTTTAGCCAGTGTGGCAAGCCCGCCATCACCGCTATACCCGGCTACGCCTGTCCCGGCAATGGTAGTGATGATACCGGAAGTACTTATTTTCCTTAATCTTTGCTCGTTAAAATTACCAATATATATATTGCCTGTAGCATCGCATGCTATACCCCAGGGATTGAGTATACCTGCAGCTAGAGCAGGCCCGCCATCTCCACTGGTCGTGCCGCTACCAGTACCCGCATAGGTAGATATAATGCCTCCGGGTGTTATTTTGCGAATGCGGTTGTTGCCCCAATCCGTAAAATATAAATTACCGGAAGGATCAAAACATATGCCACACGGCATTGATATTAGTGCGGCAGCAGCAGGCCCGCCATCTCCGCCAAATCCGCCGGCAGAGCCCGCATAAGTGCTGATGATACCGGCTGGAGTTACCTTTCTGATACGGTTGTTGAATTGGTCTGCTATAAAAATATTGCCGCTGGCATCCAGTGCCGCCGCCGTAGGCTCGAACAAACTTGCTGCAGTTGCAGGGCCGCCATCGCCGGAAAAGCCAACGGAGCCATTGCCGGCAATTGTCGTTATGATACCGGAAGTATTGATCTTCCGTATCCGGTGATTTGACTGGTCGGCAACGTATAGATTGCCTGCGGCATCAAGCGTAACGCTTGTTGGCCCGTTTAGTTTTGCAGCCGTTGCCGGGCCGCCATCTCCTGAAAAACCCCATACGCCGGTGCCCCCGATAGTACTGATAATACCAGTCGGCGATACTTTCCGTATCATGCTGTTCCAGGAATCGGCTATATACATGCTGCCATCAGCACCCTTGGTTATGCTGTATGCCTTGTTAATAGATGCGCTGGTAGCAAGGCCGCCATCTCCGCTATATGCGGCTATTCCGTTTCCTACTACCGTTGTAATAATGCCGCCGCACGATGAAGTCAATGGCACCACCGTAACTATAGTTATAGCAGATGCGCTTCCACAGCCATTGGTGACGGTGTAGCTTACTATTGTAGTACCAACAGTGATGCCAGTTAACACTCCTGTCGAGTTAACTGTACCAACAGCCATATTGCTGCTGCTCCATGTGCCGCCTATAACAGGATCTGTGAGATTGGTTGTTGACCCTACCGGTATCATCAATGCACCGGTTATGGCCCCTGCATCCGGCATTGCTGTTGTGATCTTCCTTATCCGGTTGTTCGCCCAGTCGCATATATAAAATACTCCGGCCCAGTTAAATGCCACGCAACCTGGATGGTTTATCATGGCCGATGGAGCAGGGCCGCCATCGCCGCTAAAACCTGCTACGCCAGTTCCGGCAATAGTGCTTATTATCCCCGCAGAGTTTACTTTGCGAATGCGCGAATTATTTCCGTCTGATACGTAGACATTGCCGGAGGCATCGGCCACCACGTCGATAGCCACGGCGATAGTTGCTGCCGTTGCCGGCCCGCCATCTCCCAGTGGCCCGGGGCCTCCGCCTGCTATTGTGCTGATGATGCCCGCAGTATTAACTTTCCTGGCCCTGTTATTCAGTCCGTCAGCTATATACAGATTTCCGGCTGCGTCCATAGATATACTATATACGCCGTTGAGCCTTGCTGCTGTTGCCGGGCCACCGTCCCCGCTGAATCCCGCAGTACCATTTCCTGCGATGGTTGTTATAATTCCCGCAGGGGTGATCTTGCGAACGCAATTATTGAAGTATTCTGAAACGTAAATGTTTCCTGCGGGGTCCAACACCACGCCTTCAGGGTAGTTAAGTTTAGCAGCAAGCGCGGCGCCACCATCGCCGCTGTAACCGGCTACGCCTGTGCCAGCAATGGTAGTAATGATCCCCGAGGGGCTGACCTTACGGACACGATTATTATGCGTATCAGCAATATATAAATTCCCAAGCAGATCTGCTGTAACGCTTCCCGGATCATTCAGCCGCGCCGCAGTTGCCGGGCCGCCATCGCCGCTATACCCCGAAGTACCAGTACCTGCCACTGTTGTAATAATGCCGGATGGATCAATTTTACGGATAACAGAATTACCTCCGTCCGAAAAGTAAATATTTCCAGAGTGGTCAAAATAGATCCCATAAGGTTGAACCATTGTTGCCGATAGCGCAGATCCGCCATCACCGCTATATCCGGCTGCTCCCGTGCCTGCAATTGTTGTGATCATCGGCGTACATCCGGACACCGTGACCAGTATGGTTGCTGATGCGCTGCCGCAACTATTGGTGACAACATAACTAATGATCGCGGTGCCTACGGCAATTCCATTTACAATGCCTGTTGACGACCCCACCGTGCAAACGGAGGTGTTACTGCTGCTCCATGTACCGCCCGCGGTTGCATCGCTGAATGCATTGATACTCCCTATGTACATCAGTGAGGTTCCCGTCACAGCAGATACACTGGGCAAATTGACGGTAACGATATGGGTAACACTCTGGTAGCCGCAAGCGTAAAGTTTAGTATAAGACATGATCGCTGTGCCGCCACTCACACCGGTAACAACGCCGGCTGTGCTGATGGTGGCAACTGCTGTATTGCTGCTGCTCCATACCCCACCCGATGTGGTGTCTGTGAGCGTCGTTGTAGTACTTGCGCATATGGAAGATGCACCCAATATGGGGCCGGTCACAAAATCAGGCGTGGTGGTTATTGCGCGTGGTATTGACGGATTGCCATTGGCGATCACGGTCACTGAGTAGGTTCCAATTGGCAGGCCGGCAGGAAGTGTAAATGTTGCAGTGTCTGCCAGGGAGCCTGTCATCACAGCGCCCTGCCTGTTCCAGTTGCTGGTGGTAGCGTAATAAATATTGGTACCCGATGTAAGCCTTACAATGGGATAGTTGGTGCTCATTTGCCAGTCATCGCCATATGCAGCGCCTTCAGAGATACCGTTAAACAGCTTGCCGATAACCGTATAGCTGTTACAGTTCCCGCCTAAAATAGTATCAATAGTAGGGCGTCCGGCAGCTAAGGGGCCGCTGCCTGGGGTATAAACATAATATTGGTCGGTACCACTGTTGCAGAACAATACACTGCCATCCGGCAGCACCAACGTGTTTGAAATATAGCTGCCGTATGGCGAGCTGAGCCCTCCCCCGGGAGCGCTTATCTGCGTAAAAGTATTTGTTAAGTAATCGAACTCATAGTAGGTTGTCGGCGCCGGGAAGTGATTGCTGGCTGTAGGCGTGGGTGACAGCATCAGCAATACATGGCCATTGGGCATCATCGCAGATGCTGCGTCCGGCGCACCTTTCGATGCTGGGATCGCAGGACCCATCGTCCATGTGCCGGGTGAAGCGCTTCCCGAAGGTGTATAGTATAAAGTGTTTGGCGTTGAACCGATGAACCATATTCTTCCGTCCGGCAAAAGATAGGCCGCTCCGGCCTCATACCCATAGGGGTCAAAGAGGTTCACCGGCGCCGTGGCATCATCCACCCATGTGTTTGTAGCTGGTATGTACCTTTCGGAAGTCATGCCATAATTATCCATGAACAGCACACTGTTATCCGGCAGCTTTACCCATACTGCCTCATTATCTATTCTCAGGCAATTCGGCCCGGCCGCATAACTATTTGTCGCGGGGTCGTACAGGTAGTTGAGGTTCAACCCCGCCCCATTTACGCAAGCCTGCAATATTTTGCCATTGATAAGTTGCTGTGAATTTGCATCCGAAACCACGTTTGGAAAAGGATAACCGATACCGGAGCCTCCGGTGCCTGTGGGCGACCACGTGTTCGTAGCCGGGTTATATATTTCACCCCATCTTCCACCGCCGCCATATTCTCCGCCGCACACATACACCCGACCGTCCCTTAACACCTGGCTTGAAAAATAAAGCCTGGGACTGTCCATGCTGGCTATTGTGCTCCAGGTACCGTTCACATAACTGCCATTTACTGGTGTCAGCCTGTCCCAGCTATTGCCTATATTTTCATCGGCGGGGCAGGTGTTGCCTCCGCTTGAGTTTTTGCATATCACAGACCCGTCAGTTAGCAAAAGCATTACACCTTCATTGTAATGAGCGGGAAAGCTGGCCACCGGTGTCCACGAACCCGTCTGGGCGCTTACGGACGTGCTTAAAACAACAAGGCACACCATGCAAAGGGCGGCAGCTTTAGGTAAATAGCGAAGTAAAAATGATTGCATAAAACAAAGGTTTTGTTGGGTAGATGCCGGTTTATGGTTAAATGCTGCGCCCTGAATTATTTTTCAATAGCTTGAATTACCCGTGGGTCAGTGACTTTTATCTTCGGATCGAACTCTGCGATCAGCTCCCCATTTTCATTGATCAGGTATTTCTGAAAATCCCATTTTATCTCCGTCGTCCTGTAATGGTTATAATTAACGTCTGTAAGCCACTTATAGATCGGCGCAATGTTTGGGCCGCTAAGGCTTACCTGTGCGCAAAGCGGAAAGCTCACTTTGTACTCACTTCTGTCGCGCGGAGAAAAATCCTCGGTACCGGGGCGCTTTAAAAAATCCACCGCGAGAAAACCGATCACAACCAGTTTATCCTTATATCTTTTTGACAACGCTTCCAGCTCCGCATATTCCGGGTTATTGGTCTCTACCGACGTCGTATTGACCACCAATATTTTTTTGCCCTTGAACTTTGAGAGCTTCAACGTTTTGCCTTCCAAAGTGGTTACTTTAAAGTCATAAATTCGCTGCTGTGCATAACCAGCAGACCATGCGAAGCCGAGAACAAATGTAAAAATGCTGACCAGCGAAATTTTACGCAACAGGTGATTTTTTCTGACAGCAGGGCTTGTGGGATTCATGGCTCCTATTTTTGTGGTAAATGAATAATTCATTTTTAAATGAATATCAGACGATCTGGAATTAAGCGGATTCAGCAAATATACAAACTATTATAATTGTAAAGTTTTATGTTATAATTTTATATTTAGCTTGGTATGCTTACTATAACAGGCGTGTTTAAGCAGCCAAATGTTAGTGAAAGTTAAAAATATTTTTTGTCCAAACCAGGTTACTACTATTGTGCTTCAGTGGCGTTAGCACCGTTCAACTAAGAACTGCTATTTGGCTATCACTTGTTACGCACACCCTGGCGTTGGGCGTAGTCTCCGACTACGTCCTCGCGGAAACCAATCTTCAGATTGGCGAACACCCATCGCGAACAATACGTTGGGCGTAGTCCCAGTTGGTTCATTGCCTCATAGATAACGGCTCCGCTCCGTGGAGCAGTGTAAGCCCCTCTTACTCGGCTATGTATAATGGGCAACCAATGTATGGAACGGCGGCCAATATGCAGACGCCGCCCGGCACGCTCGGTCAGATTGCAGTAAGCCCTGATGGGCTTAATATAGCCTACATTAGTGCATATCAGTTTGTCTGCTTTTACTATAGCACCGATGGCATCAATTATACATTCTACTATATTCCCTTTACAAATATCAATCGGGTGATGGGTGACAATAGTTTACAGTTCAGGGGCTATGATTTATTCTATGCTTCACACTGGGATAATCTCGCGGTGCATTGCTATAAATACCAGGAAGACTATTGCAACAATCCATCTATCGTAGGACCAGGTGCATGGCCAAACCTATAGATAATTTGTTATTTCATTTTTTAGTCATAACTTTAATGTGATCACTATTATGAAACGTTGGTTATTATCTATTGTTGTTGTCATTTCCTTTTTTTCCTCTGGGAACTGTCAGTCTTGGTTATGGGCTAAAGGTGCATCGGGAACTGGTTTTGCAACTATTTCGGCAGATTCTTTTGGACACATATATGCAACCGGAGCTTTTCGCAGCCCGATCATGACATTTGGTAGTAGCACAGTCATAAATAATGCAAGCGATTCTACAGTAGATATTTTTCTCGTAAAATATGATGCTTTTGGTAATGTTTTATGGGCCAAAAGTGCGGGTGGGGTAGGTAATGATGTGGCGGTTTCTGTGACTACAGATAGATCTGGCAATGCATATACTCTTGGTGCAGTGACAAGCCATACTGTTACTTTCGATGCCGTGACATTACCTTATTTAGGTGATGCGGATAATGACCTATTTATTGCAAAATACGATTCTTCGGGTCATTTGATATGGGCAAAAAATTTTGGTGGCGGTAATTTTGATGGTGACATAGATCCTGCATCGATCAGTGTAGATGGTTTGGGCAATGTGTATGTAGCGGGTATTTTTTCCAGTGCCTGGGTTACTTTCGGTGCTACTACATTATTCAATTCAGCAGGTGCTACAATGTTTTTAGTAAAATTTTCTCCTTCCGGCGATGCAATATGGGCAAAAGCTGTTCCAGGTGGTGCCGGTTATTATGTATCATCCGCTATTGATACTATGGGGCATATCTATGTCACTGGCACCTTTGGCAGCACTGTTTCTTTTGATGCCATTTCTATGTTCAGCAATGGATCATTTGATATGTTTCTTGCAAAGTATGATACTTCAGGAAACATCATTTGGGCGAAGAATTATGGAACAACCGATGCAGAATATGGTAATTACGTAGCTACGGACATTAAGGGGAATG
>CANJQU010000086.1 GCA_947476485.1 Chitinophagaceae bacterium | reverse complement strand
TACCTATCGATGTCCCATCGGTTATCATGCCGTTCTTCACCTGCGATATCTGCTCTTTCAGCACATTGTGGTCTGGTGTTATAGGGCACATCGTAAAGCTCTCACCAGAAAATATTACAAGGCCTATCCTGTCTGTTGGCCGCTGGTCCACAAAGTTCAGGGCCAGCGCCTTCGCTGCCTCTATACGGTTCGGTTTAAAATCCTCGGCCAGCATACTGCCGGATATATCCATTGCCAGTACTATATCTATACCCTCGCTATCTATATTCTCCGTGGTATTGGAGGTTTGCGGACGAGCCAATGCAATTATCAGGGCGATCAAAGTAATGATGCGCAGCACAAAGAGCACCGGGCGAAACGCAGCCTTGCCCCCTGAGTGGGCGCCGCTAAGGCCCGACAATGTCGTAAGCCGGAGGACAGGATTATCCTCTTTTTTGCTGCGCACCTGCCACCATATCATAAATGGTACCAGCAGCAGCAGACCAAAGAAAATGGGGTGTGCAAATGTTATATGCTTCCAGTCAAGGAACTTGCTCATGGTGTTGTTTCAGTTGGAAGGTCAATAATTACCGGTCTTGAACTGTTTACGAATTCTTTCGCTTTATCCATAGCGCCCGTATGCTCCTGCGGCAACGGCTGCGCCTTGGCAAACTTAGCCAGGTCTGCAGTTTGCAATATCACAGACAAACTGCTTTGATACGGCTGCATATCCTTCAGCAATTGAGCTTTATAAAGCAGTTCATCGGTCGTAAGCTCCATAGCCGGGGTGTTGAACCGTTGCTCTATATAATTCCTCACAATGTCAGTAAGCTCCACATAGTATTGCTTTACCTGGTTCTTCTGCCACAATTGGCGCGCATCCAGTTCGCCTAGCAGGCGCAATGTCTTGTCCTGCAGGCTTTCCACCGGCCCCGCTGGCTTCGGAACCTCCACCTTCTTGCGTTTCGCGAAATAGATGATCGCGGCAACAGCCAGGATCAGCAGCAGCACCCCACCTATTATATAAGGCAAATAATCCTGCCAGCTACTCTTCACATACACTATTCCCTTTATCCCCTTAAATCCTTTTGTGGTATCTACTGCTATTGTCTGCACCAGTAGATTGAACGTATCCGTCTGCACCGTATATGGCGCCCCCGAATTAGGAACGATTGAAAACACAAATGACGGCACCTTGAACATACCCGAGTCAAAGCCGGTGATCACCAGTCGCTGGCGATAGGTAACAAAGCCGCCTTGTTTTATGGTATCTATTTTACCCTTCTCGGTTACCTCCAGGTTATTAAAAGAATCCGGGATGGCCGCCCACTCTACCCTGCCTACCGACGGATTGTTCTGCACCTCAATAAATAACCGCGCAGCATCACCCACCGTTATCCGGGTTGCATCTATACGCGCGCCGGCCTTTGCGCCACTCTGCGCAAAAGAAGAAATTGGAGAAAAAACCCCAACCCCTAACGGGGCTATGCTAATGAATATTAGCATTAAACTGCACAGCGTTTTCACAGCTTTGTGCTTACGCTCCACTGGTTTTAAATGCTCTGTTTTAACTACGCTCATTTATCTAAGTTCATTTTTCCTTTTTCCTTGCCATCCCCCCACACAATACAGGCCGGTAGCTTTGGCCTGCGCCCCAGGGGGAAGCCCCCTTCAGGGGGTTGGGGGTTTTACCGCCCCTTAAAATAACTCTGCAATATCTTCACATAGTCCTCATCCGTCCGCACATGTATTAACGATGCACCGCTTTTTCTGAAAGAATGCACACAATACTTTTGTTGCTCATCATAGGCCTTGGCATAGTTGATCCTCACAGCCTTATTATCTGTATCCAGCCAAAACGTTTTCCCGCTCTCAGCATCCATCACCTGCACCAGTCCCGCCTGTGGCATCTCTTTGTCAAACTTGTCATACACATGAATGCCTATCAGGTCATGCTTGCGCGCAGCAAGCTGCAGCGCCTGGTCATAAGGCTTGCTCACAAAGTCACTCAGCACAAAAGTTATGGTACGTTTCTTCAGCACATTGTTCAGGAATTCCAGCGCCACCCGCACATCTGTGCTCTCTGCATTATTGCTTCCCGGCTGCGGCGCCTTAGGTTCCAGCGCTATCAGCTCCCGGATGATGTGCAGTATATGCCCCTTTCCCTTCTTGGGTGGTATGTACTTCTCTATCTTATCACTGAAGAAGATCACCCCAACCTTATCATTATTCGTAGTGGCAGAGAAGCACATCACTGCTCCCAGTTCGGTGATCAGGTCGCGCTTCAGTTGTTTCTGGGTACCAAACAGTGAGCTGGCGCTTATGTCTACCAGCAGCATCACGATCAGCTCACGCTCCTCTTCAAAAACCTTTACAAACGTATTGGAGAAACGAGCCGTCACATTCCAGTCTATGAACTTCACATCATCGCCCGGCATATACTCCCGCACCTCGCTGAACGACATGCCCCGCCCCTTGAAAGTAGAATGATACTCTCCTGCGAAGATGTGATTGCTCAGCCCCTTCGTTTTTATTTCTATTCTCCTTACCTTCTTAAGTATTTCGGCAGTTGTCATTTTTCAGTCGTTAGTCAAACCCGAATTTATTTCAAATTACGTGGGGCTGCGCAACACCTCCTCTCCTTTTTTTAAGGTATGCCAAAAGACATAGCGAAGCAATGGGCTTTTGGCCGGGGTGGTTGACTCGCGCAAACACACGCACCTCATGCTACTTCACCCGCTCCTTCGCAGTTCATGCAAGTGAAGGAGCGAAGCTCGTGGGGAGAGGTCTCACAAATGTAACCTTTGCAACCGTTATTACGCAAGCCCCAAAAACTTAAAATTTTCTGAAAATCCAAAGAAAATGCCCATGAAAATTCGTCATTTCGCAACGCAGTGAAGAAATCTCCTGAAAATATGCACTCCGCCAAATAGAATTCCTGTTGCCCGACCAAACGCTTCTACGGCACAAACGCAAAAATGTGTATGCAAACAAAGTGACAAATAATTATCTTTAAGAGTCACAAGTAGGTGAACCAAAAAACGCGACCATACCGGCAGGACCCAATGTTCCCGATGTCCGGCAGAACATTGGGAATATTTGGGGAAGAAGAGAAAAAATAATAGTCAGTCATGAAAGTAAACAGAATAATGAGCCAAGCTGGCTACGTTGGTATTTCGATGGGGAATATGCATTAGTAACGTTACTAAACAACTATTGTAATGATGAAACGATTAGTGATAATTGTTGTTATTGCTTTTTGGTCAAGAACAAATTCTTTTGCTCAAGCTACGGCAGTAGATGTGTTTGCTAACACAAATATCACTAAGGAAGACTCCATAGTAAAAATAGAAGGAGGTTGTATAGATTATAGTAAAACCAACAATCATGCATTTTCGTACGACTCAGTTTTAGACAACTTTTATAAGGAAATAGAAAGAACAAGACGATTGTCTATAGGCATCGACACTATTTCATACATTAGAGATATTTTCTCGCGATCGCAGTATAGATCATCGACAGTATGCTTTCTTCCATTTTTAAGGATATTTGATAAAAAGGCTGATGAGGTGTATCACTATACATGTTTCGAATCTCCATATAGGGTTCCTCATAAAGTTTACTGTGAAATGCCAGGCATACAATTTATTGTACTTTTCGTCATGCAATTCACAATTATACAACCCTACACATTAGACAGCAAAAATAAATTTGAAAAAATTCTATTAAGGAAATCAGGGGACAGTATCGGCAAAGCTGGTTTAACTCAAGATGATTATAATACGATATATAATTTATATATGGAGTGGTTTACCAACCATTTCATCAATTCAAAGATCACTAACAAGAGTCCCCTGGATGGTTCGAAATATGAATGGATAATACACACAAGCCCGAGACTTACAAAAAGGAAAATACAATGGTTAAAAAACAGACGCAAATATCCCTGATGTTCCGCAGCGCATCAGGAACGCAGAATAGAAGTTGTTCTCCAAACGGTATTGATTGAACTGGAGATGAGAAAAGTAGAAAGGTATAAGTGTATGAAAACAAAGTAATGTAATAATGGGTGGAAGAATAAAAATATTGGGTTTAGTAAGTGCCTGTTTTATCGCTCTTTTTTTGCCCTCTTGCAATAGTGATGCACCGGATAGTCGAAATACGACAATTAAGTACTTATATATAAATAACCATTTGGTTAGAGAAATTTATGATAGCATAGGTAAAATTAAAATAAGAAAGACTTTAAATGAAGACACAACTTCATATGGCTCTGAATTAAATTATTATGATAACGGTAAAATAGAAAAATGGAAATGGTTTTTTTACAGTGAAAAATATCCGGATTGCGTAATATATTATAATGATAATGGGGCCTTTGATACACTCCAGGGAAATCCATTTATTAGCACTATATATAATAAAGAACGTATACTATGTGTGAAGTTGATCAATCCTCCAAATGTTAAAATTAAAGTCGGATATAGAAATTATTATCGCAATAAAATTGTTCAACAATTTGCATACTCGCCGATAGAAACAGATTCAGTTGCTTGGGTATTTCTCTATGAGCATAAACCCAAAAAAAATCATAACTATAAATTATATTATTACGTAGTGGATAGTTTAAATCATATTCAATTTGAACTATCAACGGAATTACAAAATCATGAAGATGACTAAGGTAGTGAAGCGGAGGAAAAAATACAGCAAAGAGTCAATATTTCCGTTCCCAGTTGGCCGCAGTGTTCTACAGGAAAAACATGGTCGTTGTGCGTAGGCTCCGCCTACGTCCCGGTGGATGCCAGTCTCCGACTGGCATCCACGATGCGCAACACATCGCAACCCTGACACTATTTCAAATGATGGAGGTAAACGTTGTATGCGAGAGATTCCACTGGGGAAGAAATAAACAAAAGAGCAATAAATATGAAATACAGATATACATTAATTACACACATATTTAATATTTTTTATACTTTTAGTAGCTGTCAAAATCACGAAAAAAAGATAAATATAAATGAATCTATCAAATATTACATTGATGGGGAAAACCTCATTAAAGAGGCTTATAACACCAACAATTGCGCTTTGTCCAAACAGTTTTTCAATACGGATACCGTACCTGACGGCGCTTCAATTGAGTATTATGATAATTACAATATATCGAAATGGAAATGGTTTACACTTGATAACAAGTATCCTATTTGCTGTGCATATTATAATGATTACGGGCAATTCGATTCATTTAAAGGCAGAACTTTTATTGAATGTATTAGAAAAGACAAAAATAGAAACAGCTACTATATAAAAATGGCTAAAATACCAAATGTTAGATCTGTCATTATACTTGAAGATTCTTCTAATTCATCTTCTAAAAAACTAAAATATGATCAAATTGTCAAAGGTTTATTCAACTGGATAATAATTGGAGAGTGGGGCGAAATAAAACGGGAACACACATACATAGCTTATTGCTATATTATTGACAGTACTAAACATGAATTGCATCTAGTCGAAAAGACCATGCACTTTCGAGGTGATGGAGAATATAGATACGAGAATATACATTCTAAAACATTACCTATTAATTCATTTGAAAACCAATAAGCCAAGTCTCCTTTTTCAGGGACTTGGGTGCCCACACTTCCCTACTTGCCACCAACACGGCAACTCATAACATATACCGCCCGCACCCACAACTCATTACCCCGAAAAAAATTTACATCATATCCACCAGGCAGCACATCATATGCCGTATACGCGATATCATAAAACTTCAATTTTACCAGTTCACAAAATCATCCGACCTTTGGGCCAAAAAGTAAAAAATGGGCCTCGGCAACCGGGCAGAAACGGAGTGAATGCAGAGCAGTTTAGCGTCTCTGCGACTAAGAGGTTAAAGGTGCCCCCAAGTAATTTTAACAGCCGGATCCGGCCGCACACACCTCCGCAAAACTGCACTGACTGAAAAACGCAAACTGCCAACTGCAAACTTAAATGGGGCATTATGGGGCATGGATGGGGTGTGATGGGAAATGATTAATATTTATAATAACACCGCGAAAACACGCCACAGTAAAGGAATACAGAATTATCGGCCAAACGGAATGCCCCATTTTCTTCCGGTTTTTATTTTTTCAGCAAATGGGACATCATCGGTTACAAAGATCAGGTACCATGGGTATCGTCCGGGTTTTAGTTTACAGTTACACCTCGGGCATGATATTTATATATTCCTAATTAATTCTATGAAAACATTCCTGCTGATCATCCTTCTCTCTGCAACCTTCCACCTATACGCCCAACCCATGCCGGACACAGAAACCACACCCGACACCTCACTACCCTACGCGCTCATCGCCGGCGGCAGCAAGGGCATTGGATATGGCATTGCAGAAGCCCTCGCAAAACGCCACTACAACCTCATCCTCATAGCCCGACACAGAGATACGCTGGATTATGCCAAACACAAACTGGAGTCGGATTACAATATTCATGTAGTAGTGCTGGTTTACGATTTGGCCAAAGAAGAGTCGGCAACAGAAATAGCCCAATGGTGTACAGCGCATCACATACACCTGAAGATGCTTTGCAATGTCGCGGGCCTCGGCGGGTCGAACGATTACCTCTCCCTGCCGCTCGATTCCCTCCGCTACATGGTGCGGCTGAATGTGGAATCATGTATGGCGCTAACCCTCACTTTGCTGCCCCTGCTGGAAAAGAACGCCCCCGGCTATATCCTGAATGTGGCCAGCATGGCGGGTTTTGCCCCCATACCGGAAAAGAACATGTATTCTGCCACCAAGTCCGCGGTTATATTTTTTAGTTATGCATTACGGCAACAGCTCAGGAAGAAGCACATAAGCGTAAGCTGCCTGTGCCCGGGGCCGGTATTTACCAAGCCCGAGATCGTAAAAACAACAAAAGAAAAGCTTGGCTGGTTCGGCATGAAAATGGCCATGATGCCGCATAAAGCAGGTGAAATAACCGTACGTAAAACCCTGAAAAAGCGAATGATCATCGTGCCCGGCACCCTCGCCAGGACAATGTCCGGCGTGTTGCGCATACTCCCCCGCCGGGCTTCCGCAGCATTATACTATAAAGTAGGGGGGTAACAGATTTCCCGAATCGCAGAATACTCGCGCATCCTGAAAATCCGCCAATTCTGGAAATCGTGATCAGGCGATCTTCTTCACCCGTATCGCATTCATACCCTTTGGCCCCATCTCCGTTTCAAAGCTCACCTTATCCTTTTCCTTTATCGGCTCCGACAACTGGTTAATATGAACAAACGCACTATCCTGGCTCTTGAGGTCTTTAATAAACCCAAACCCCTTGGCATCATTAAAAAATGTAACTATGCCCGTCCTTATCTTCTCAGCAGGATCTATGGCCACCACCTTTGCGGCGCCCAGTTGTATATCTTCAAGGTTTATTTCCTTCTTCTTGCTCGGATCCGGCGGCACATCAGAGAGGTTGCCATTTTCATCCACATACGCCAGCATATCCTCAAGGCCTTTACCCTTGTGGCTGTTCGCTTTGCGCTCTTCCTTTTTGTGTGCTTTCTCCTGCTTGTTTTTTGCTTTTTGTTTTTCCTTGTCTTTTTTACCCTGGGTTTCTTGCCACATATTTTTCTGCTTACGTTTGTTTGGTTACTTACTAAAGGTCGGTATTTTTCAAACGCAATCCTATTTTTATTAAAAAACTATTTCATTAAATTTTAGTTATTGATTTCACTACTTTTGAAAAAACACAATATCATGAGACCACATACATTACTATTATCGGCAGCCGGCATCGCGCTTTTCAGTGCATGCGGCAGCGGAAACAACACCGATCAGGCCGCTGCAACAGACAGCGTGACAGCAGTGCACCTTTCGCCTGTGGCGCTGGCTGCAGTTTCGCCCTCGCCGGAATTTCCGGGAGCTGCGCTTTCCATAGCGTCGGTAAAAGCCGACAAAGCTGGCAATGACTCCGCCAGGGTGTCGTTCGAATTTGGTGTGAAAAATTACGAGCTGAAAATGCAGACTTCCGACAACAGCAACAAAATGTGCAACAATTCAGACAAGGGCCAGCACATACACTTTATACTGGATAATGGACCTTACAAGGCGCTCTATGAGCCTAAGAACGAGGTTACGCTGCCCAATGATGGCAAGGATCACTACCTGGTCGCATTCCTGTCGCGCTCTTACCATGAATCTATAAAGAGTAAGGGCGCTGCGGTAGTCTATCATTTTAAAATAGACGACAAGGGTAACCTCAAAAAGCTGGACGACCCAAAGACTCCTATGGTATTCTATAGCCGCCCAAAGGGTGACTACATGGGTAAGGACGTGACCAACATACTGCTCGACTTCTATGTATGGAACTGCTCGCTTGCAGCAGATGGATACAAAGTAAAAGCAGACATCTCCAACGAAACGATCCCAACCCAGCAGCTATCAGCCACTGTCGATAAATGGGAGCCACATTTCATTCAGAACCTTGGATTGGGCAAATGCAAAGTATCGCTCACGCTTGTTGACAAGGATGGCAAAGCCGTAGAAGGGCCAATGACTGCCGCATCACGGGAATTTAACCTGGCAGCAGGCGATGTGAGCGCCACGGCTCCCAAACCAGACACCGTTAAGAAATAATAAGCAACTGCCAAAAAAGGGAGACGCTGGTTCCAGGGTCTCCCGAAAGCTGGCTGAGAAAAGGCAAAACGATATTCACCGATAAAAATATCTTTGCAAAACAAAACCCATCCGGACGGATGGGTTTTGTAACTTGAATATCAGATATTATGAAGAAGCGTTCTAAGGAAAATTTGTATAGGTCTGTTCTTATGTTGCTGCTTGGCGTTATATGCCTCGCAGGCGCTGTCCTGGTGCTGTTCTACTGGCGCGATTAGCCTACTCCTTATCCTTGGTGCTTTCTTTGTCTTTTTCTTCCTGGGTGGTTTCAGGTGCAAGGCGTTCGTCGCGTGTAATGAATTTCTTTCTTCCGCCATTTGGAGAATTGCCGATATTCAGCCGCCCAACCACATAATACATAGGACCGCTCCAGCCATTTCGCGTACCGGCATTGGTCTGCCAGTCAACACCAAAGCCCTCAGACAGAGCGACCTTTGAGTTGCTGCCGCCTATCGGGGTCTGCAGGATGTTGATAGATCCGCCAACTTCGTTGCGCCACCGGTTGTTTACCCAGCCATTTGTAGCTATAAATGGCATAATGAACAATCGGCCCCATATCTGGTTGAACGCCTTGTGAGGACCACAGCTCTCAGCAGCGCAGGCCTTGTCTACCTTGTCGGTCATGGCTACGCAGCTATACATAGACCGGAGAAAGATCGGGGTACTGATGCTAAATCTCATATCATTGACACGGTCATTGATATCGGCGCCAACCCTGCCCGCAAGGTCGTTTGTGCTGTAAACATTGTACTGCGTGTTGTAGGGCACAGAAGGTGAGGTCTGGAAATCAGCAAAAGGACGTTTGTAACCACGCTGTAAGGTACCCGTCAAAGCCACCACGCTCCACGGCGCATAATACATGTTGTAGTTCACTTTCAGGCCGTAATTGATGAACCTGTCAAAGTCGAGCATAGACACGCTGTTGTAGTTAACAAGCGACTGATCCGATATCTCCTTGTGCAACGTATCGAAGTAGGTGATAAAGCTCTTGTTGAAGAACAGGCCTATGTACAGTTCGCGGTCCAGCGCGCCGAGAAAATCCCGCTTGGCAGTCTTCAGTTCATCCCAGTTGTTGAAATTGGTGACCATATGAAACGCATGACCTACGCTCAGGCTCAACGTAGGCTGATTAGCCTGAGTAAAGAATTTATTGATGTCGGTGTTGAAATCGGTCATACCCACAGCAACTACCAGGGCCTTGGAGTGTGCCGAATAAGGACCATTGCCATCAAGAAAAACGTTCTCGGTACTGTCGTAAAAAAAGCCTGCAGTTATGCACGCATAGTTGGTACCAAAGGTGAAAGAACACTTACTGTTAAGCGTGTAATAAAGATCGTTATTAGCATGGTCGATCACGCCCTGGCCCATGGCCTCAAAAGAACCAATAACAAGAAATGATAGTAACGCGTAAAATATTTTTCTCATATGTTTTTATACCCTATCTATAATGATAGAACAATGATAATACCTCTTTGCCGTATTCCAAAATAAATTGATGCCTATTTATGAAAAAGCCTGTTCCCGATAACGTCCTCTGCATTACATTGCCGCCAAACTCTCCTCCAATGTCTTCACCTTGTCCTGTGCATCAGCCATCTTCTTGCGCTCGTTGGCTATTACATCGGGCTTGGCATTGGCTACAAACTTTTCGTTGTCTAGCTTCTTTGAAACGCTTACTATAAACCCTTTGAAATACTCCAGGTCTTTTTGCATCTGCTCCCGCTGAACAGTTGTATCAATCGTCGCTGCCGCGGCTTCTATATATAGCTTGTCCGTCTGCACCACAAGGGCGATCATGCCGGTAGTGGGTGCCTGAGCTCCATCTTTGCCGATAAAGCCTAACTGCTCGGCGTTCACCTGGCGGCGGAGCATGTCCTGCGCACCTTCGTAAAAGGAATGATGTGTAGTATCGATCCAAAGCTTGATGGTATCTTTTGGTTTTAGCTGGTTCTTTATACGGGTGTCCCTTACAGCAGTGATCAGTTCCTGCAGCTTTGTGCCGCTTGCAAGCGTAACGGCATCAGGAGTGCTGTATACGGGCAGTTGCTTAACGATGAGATCATCGCCAGCTTGGCGGTCTTTAATAAGATGGTATATCTCTTCTGTAACGAACGGCATGTATGGGTGCAGCAGTTGCAGCAGTTGCTCGTAAATGTTTATCGTGCGCTCGTAAACATTCCGCGACAACGGTTGCTCCATGCCGGGCTTCACCCATTCCAGGTACCATGAGCAGAAGTCATTCCAGATAAGGGAGTAAATGGTCTTCAGACCTTCACTAAGCCGGAAGTCTTTAATCATCTCCGCTAGCTCCTGCGATACATGCGCAAGGCGGGCATCCATCCAGTCGAGCGCGAATTTTACCTGGCTGTCTTCGAGGCCATCAACGGTACGGGTCTCCCAGCCCTTTACGAGCTTCATAGCATTCCACATCTTGTTGATGAAGTTCCGCCCTTGCTCTAGCTGGCTTTCATCAAACAGCAGGTCATTACCAGCAGGTGAAGAGATCATCACACTGAAGCGAACAGCATCAGCACCGCTGTCTTCTATCATCTGCAGCAGGTCGGGCGAGTTACCGAGCGATTTGCTCATCTTCCGGCCCTGCTTATCGCGTACTATGCCGGTGAAGTAAACCTTATCAAATGGCTTTTCTCCCATATACTCATACCCAGCCATGATCATACGCGCAACCCAAAAGAAGATGATCTCTGGCGCAGTAACGAGCGTGCTGGTAGGGTAATAATATTTAAGGTCTGTATTATCAGGAGTCCGGTTCCAGTCAAATACCTCCATGGGCCACAGCCAGCTGCTGAACCATGTGTCCAGCACATCTTCGTCCTGCCTTAGTTCGGGCTGTTTGGCCGCGAGCTCCGGCTTCGTTATTTTGTATTGTTCATGTGCTTCTTCACTTGTCTTGGCTACATAAAGGCCATTCTCGCTGTCGTACCAAGCAGGTATGCGCTGCCCCCACCATAGCTGGCGGCTGATGCACCAATCCTTGATGCCGCCCATCCAGTGACGGTAAGTGTTCTTGAACTTTGCCGGGTGAAACTCGATCTGGTCGCTCATAACAGCCTCCAGCGCGGGCTTGGCCAGCTCCTGCATATTGCACCACCACTGCATAGACAGGCGCGGCTCTATTACTTCATTGGTGCGCTCACTATACCCTACCTGGTTGCTGTAATCTTCCTCTTTAACGAGGTTACCGGCAGCTTTAAGGTCTTCTACTATTTTTTTACGCGTAGCAAAGCGATCCATTCCAATATATAGCTGGGCAGCCTCGCTCATCGTGCCATCGTCATTGAGTGTATCTATAACCGGCAGACCATGCTTCAGGCCCAGGTTGTAGTCATTGATATCGTGGGCGGGAGTCACCTTAAGTGCCCCGGTACCAAATTCCTTATCTATATAGTCATCGAAAATGATCGGTATGCGCCTGTTGATGAGCGGCACAAAGCAGTACTGACCTTTGAGATGTGCATAGCGCTCATCCTCCGGGTGCACACAAACAGCAGTATCACCGAGTATGGTCTCCGGGCGTACAGTGGCAACGGTTATATATTCATCCTTGCCGGTATCCAGTTTATATCGTACATAATACAGCTTTGAATTGGTTTGCTTGTGCATTACCTCTTCATCGCTAAGCGCGGTCTTCGCCTTCGGGTCCCAGTTGATCATCTTCACACCACGGTAGATCAGCCCTTTCTCGTGCAGGTCAACAAACACCCTTATCACCGAAGCATAATAAGCGTCATCCATCGTGAAGTTGGTGCGGCTCCAGTCGAGTGAGCAACCCAGTTTTTCCAGTTGCTTCAATATGATACCGCCGTATTTCTCTTTCCACTCCCAGGCATACTTAAGAAACTCATCACGCGGAAGCTTTTTCTTATCAATCCCCATATCGCGCAGCATGCCCACTACCTTAGCCTCGGTGGCTATAGATGCATGGTCTGTACCCGGCACCCAGCAGGTATTGTAGCCGGTCATTTTGGCACGGCGTATCAGTATATCCTGCACACTGTTGTTGAGTGCATGACCCATGTGCAGCACGCCGGTCACATTTGGCGGTGGCATTACTATAGTATAAGGAGGACGGTCATCCGGCTCGCTCTTAAAATATCCCGACTTTTCCCAGTGTGCATACCACTTTAGTTCAGCTTCCGTATGCTGAAAATTCTTAGCTAATTCCATAACGTATGGTGGCAAATATAAGGCGAACCGGGGAAACGATTATCGGACCACCTAAGTTTCTGCAAACTCGCAAATAGAGAATTTCGGCAGATCTATTTGAAACAACCTAAAACGAACCCAAAATACCGGAAAATGTATTTTATTAGAATAAAGAAATCATAAAAACCACTTTATGTATCTTTGGCAACTTAAGAACAGGCAATGCTAAAAAAGGGGTTTTGTGTTATTTTAATTTTATGTGCTTTTGGACGTGCTGTTTGCTTTGGCCAGCAAGCAACATTCGTACCTGGAGCGACTGTAATTTTTGAGGACAACTTCAGCCAGGACACCGTAGGTGGATTTCCCGCCAAATGGCATATGTCAACATGCACCAAGCGCATCGTACCCGGCTATCCGGAAAGCCCGCAGTTCTGTAAAGTAGAGCGGGACAGCAACGACCATGTGCTTCTGATGGAGAACAGTACGAGATTTACTGATCCGAACATGATGGAAGTAAACAACCTGCCCGACAACTTTTCGGTTGATTTCGATTTCACCTTCGATTCACTGGGCAGGTGCGCCGAGCTTTGCTATTATACGCTGCCAAACAAAGATTCCTGCCTGAAGACGACGGTACATATGCACTACCTGGGCACCTTGTCTATAGTAGGCCGGAACGAACAAAACCTGCTGACCGTGAAGTATCCTAATTTCAACAGTTCAGGATGGCATCACATAGCTGTAGTATATAGAAACAGGGCACTGCAGGTATTTATTGACAAGTACCCGCCGGCAAACCTGGCAGACGGTAAATTCACACCACATGGTCTCGCGTTAAGTTGTATACCACCCATCAGGTACCGCCATTTCCGTGTATCCACCGGTGGTGCTATGAGCGGCAGCTTAGCGAGCAATAGTAATGGCAACAATAGTAATAATTCTGGCAATACTAATGGCAATGTAAATGGTAATAGCAGCGGTGCCACTCGTAATGGCAGCCGCAACGGCATTGCAGCGATCAACATTGCAAAAGCTCAAAAGAGCTCTATTGCCCAGATCCTCACAGAAAAGAAATTCGTTACGCATGATATCCTCTTTGACAAAAACAAGTCAACGATCACGACAGCGAGCTTGACTTTCGTGGCTGAACTCACCCAGCTAATGAAGGAAAACCCGAAAGTAAAACTGGAGATCGGCGGTCATACGGATAATGCGGGTGACCCTAAGATCAACCTTAAGCTCTCACAGGATCGCGCTGATGAAGTGAAGAAGCAACTGGTACTCGGCGGAGTGGAAGAAGACCGCCTTACCGCCATAGGGTTTGGCTCATCTAAACCCCTGCAGTCCAATAAAACTGAAGCCGGCAGGGCAAATAATCGTAGGGTTGAATTTGTAAGGAAGTAACAGTGTTTATCTCCTTCGGAAAATCTGGTAAATTCGTTGCATGGAACAGAAACTCCCTTTGCCGCCATTTACGATGGAAACCGCGCTTGAAAAAGTGCAACTGGCCGAAAATGCCTGGAATACAAAAGATCCGGAGAAGGTATGCCTTGCCTATACCATCGATACGGAATGGCGCAACCGCACAGACTTTATTAATGGCCGCGAAGAAGTGAAAGCTTTCCTGAAACGCAAATGGGAAAAGGAACTGGACTACAAACTAAAAAAGGAACTCTGGGGTTTCCGGGAAAACCGGATGGCCGTTCGGTTTGAGTATGAATGGCACAATGCCGAAGGACAATGGTTCCGCAGTTATGGCAATGAGATGTGGGAGTTTGATGAAAACGGGCTGATGAGAAAACGATTTGCCAGTATCAATGATCTTGAGATAAGGGAGGAGGACAGGAAGTTGATTTAGATTCGCTCCTGGGGAAAAAGCAGAGAACCGCAGGGTGGAATTTGTAAGACAATAACATATTCATACGGTGTTGGAATTGCCAGGGCACATTATGTATATTTGCGAAAACCATTTGAATTTATGTACCAGTCAATCCGGTTCATCGTCTTATTACTATGTCTTATAACGTTCGGAAAAATATGCCAGGCCCAGAATGCAAATATTGCCTATGAGTTTACTCCCGGAGACGTGGTGATCTTTGAAGATCTTTTCAGCCAGGATAGCGTGAGTACTTTTCCTTCCAGATGGCATTTCTGTTCCTGCAACCCTTTTTATGCGCTCGATACAACAAACCGGCCACTATGTATGGTGGAGCGGGACAGCAGTGATCATGCGCTGCTGATAAGAACGAACGGAACATATTTAGACCCCAATATAGACGCTAAATTTTACCTGCACGACAGTTTCGCAGTAGAATTTGATTTCCGGTTCGACTCTGCATCGGGCGGGGCCGAACTTGTCTTTTATCCATACGAGAATCCGAATCCCTGCCTGAAAGAACGTATCCAGATATGGTCTACCGGTCAGTTGAGAAAAGATATCAGTTCCGGGAGCCATTTTGACAAATTTTTAGGGCGATACCCAAGTCCTTTCCTTAAAAAAACATGGCATCATTTTGCGCTCGCGTATCGGAAACGAGCAGTTGATTTTTATATCGATGGAAATCGCGTTACCGCGCTGGCCGATTGCGGATTTTCACCTTATGGCATTTCTATCGGCAGTCACAACCCCGTATCCTATAAGCACTTCCGGATAACAACCGGCAACCATAACTATGACTTTGATAAGATCCTTACCGACAGTAAACTGGTGACGCACGCCATCAACTTCGATGTTAATAAATGGGATATCGGCCCTGATGGGATGGCATTCGTTCGTCAATTGGCCCAGTTCATGAAAGCGAACCCTTTGATCAAATTAGAAATCGACGGACATACAGATATTGACGGTGATGCAGATGCCAACATGTTATTATCTCAGAATCGTGCTGATGAAGTAAAAAAACAATTAGTAGTTAATGGTATTGATGGCACCAGGCTCCTTCCAAAAGGCTATGGTATCACGAAGCCCATTAAGCCAAACACCACAGCGGAAGGCAAAGCAGAAAACCGCCGTGTGGAATTTATCCTGCAATAAAAAGATCCTAAAAAGGTCAATCCAGGGTTTTCAGCATCCAGAGATCACAGCCAAAATGGCCTGAGTTACCTAGCGGGCCATTCAGGGAAGTGAAGCCACATTGCTCATATAGTCCTATTGCATTTTTGAGCTCCGGCATGGTTTCCAGATAGACCTGTTTAAATCCAAACTTAGCAGCCGAATCGAAGCATTTATTTATCAGCAAACGGCCATATCCCTTACCCCTGGCTTCAGGAAGTAAATAAAGTTTCACCAGCTCGCAACAGCCCGCTGGCAAACCGTCAGTAGAATAAACACCCGAACCGCCCACAATTTTGCCCCCCAGTTCCAGTACCCAGTACTCTGAATGCGGTGCAGAGAATAAAGTAGCCAGATCATCAGTAGTTGGATCAAAATACACAGTCCCCGGTTTGTTTGCCTTGAATTCAGTAAGCACAGCGCGGATGATCCCCGCTATTTCAGGGTTATCATCCTTTCGTATCAACCGTGTGCTGTAAGCTTGCATACTGCAAATAAAATGCAAATTCCTTATTTGTTGTAAATTCACGTCCTAAAACCGGTGAAATGAACCTTTTTAAGTTTTTAATTGTTGCTGCATTAAGCTGCGCCAGTCTCTGCGCAAAAGCACAAGGCAGCTCCACAAGCACGGATACCCTCGCGGCAAAGGTGATGCTTGGCAATTATGATCCTGTCGCCTATTTGCCCACCACAATAATTAGCAGCCATGACAGCATCAGTATGGGTGTAAATGCGCGCGTATCATCTGATTCGCTGCATGCCACACTAAATATGCTGAAGTCATTCATCAACCGAAATTCTGCGTCCGATACGATCTCCGCCACAAAGGGCATAGGGGCTGCCCGCCGGTGGGTATACAGTAAATTTCAGCAGATAAGCGCCGCCAATGACAACCGGCTTATCCCTTCTTACCTGCAGTTTAACAGAAGCATGTGTGGCGTGGTGCAGCACAGGAATATTTTTGCTGTATTGCCGGGCTCCGACACCACTGACAAGTCTATCATCATCATAGAGGGGCATATAGACAGCCGCGACTCTGACCTATGCGACACCGCGCTTAATGCTCCTGGTATTGAAGATAATGGCAGCGGCACCGCGCTGGTGATCGAAGCTGCCCGCGTAATGAGTAAGTATTGCTATAAACACACGATCGTATTTTTGGTAACAATAGGTGAAGAACAGGGGCTTTATGGCGCCTATGCCTTTGCTAATTATGCTCATACTGCTGGCATCAAAGTAAAAGCCGTGTTCAATAATGACGTTGTCGGGGGCATTATCTGCGGGCATACTTCGTCCCCTCCCGGCTGCCCCGGTTACCAGGACATCGACAGCACTCACGTGCGCCTGTTCTCCTACGGTGGATTCAATTCGTTTCATAAGGGCTTGTCCAGGTACATTAAACTTGAGTACAAAGAAAGAATATTGCCCATCGCGTCTGTGCCCATGGGCATCAATATTATGACGCCAGAAGACCGCACCGGCCGGGGCGGCGATCATATACCATTCAGAGGATGGAACTACCCCTCCATGCGCTTTACCGCACAAAATGAAGCCGGCGATGCAGATGTGACTAGCGCTACCTACGTTGACCGTCAACATACTTCGGGCGACAGTTTAGGAGTCGATTTGAACGGCGATGGCCTTATTGACAGCTTCTTTGTTGACTTCAACTACCTTGCGCGCAATACGGTTATTAATGCGAACGCGGCCGGGATGATCGGCATATCACCTTCAACACCCGACTTTACGCTTACATCCTATAGCGGAACAAGCCTCGTGATTAACATTACCCTGCATCCTGAATACCTTAATTACAAAGTAGGCGTCAGAACTACCACCAACGATTGGGATTCCGTTTACCAGTTTACGGGAGCTTTGATAGATACTATTATTGTTCCGGTTGCTGGCAGCTATATCGTCAGCGTATCATCCGTAGACAGCAACGGCGTGGAAAGCCTGTTTTCTGAAGAAAAAATGATCGGTGTAACAACTGCCACAGGCAATATTGCTGAGTCGCTGCGCCCGGTGCAACTGCTGCAAAACAAGCCGAACCCGGCAGACGAGGCCACAATGATCGCTGTGCAGGTAAATGAAAAGATCAGTTATAAGGAAGCATACATATCCATACGCGATCTGAACGGCAGGGAAGTGGCGCGCACCCCGATTACGCTGAACAATGGCGTTAACGAGGTGATGTACCGCCACGGCTACAATGCCGCCGGCACATTTATCTATACTTTGATCGTTGACGGCAAAGTCATCGAATCGAAAAAAATGATGTTTACCAATTAAAAAAAACTGAAAACTAAATTAGTTTGCCTGAATAGAATGTGGCCTTACGATCCAAATTCCCAATATCTGATTCCATCCCGATAGCTATCAGGACCAAATTCCGGAAATGAAATTAAAACAACAACTTTATCTACTGTGCGGTGAATATATTACTAACCGAGAGGCAGAAATAAAACACGCGATTGCTGAAGCAAGAGAGGCCGCAAACAATGAAACCAAGAGCAGTGCGGGCGACAAATATGAAACCGGGCGCGAGACAATGCAGCAGGAAATTGACCTCAACATTACGCGGCTGAATGAGCTTGGAAAGCTGAAGCTGACATTGGAGCGAATAATCCCCGAACAGGTCAGCAGCATTGTAATACCCGGCTCAATAGTGCGCACAAACAATGGAAGCTATTACTTAGCCATTGGCGCCGGAAAACTAAACGCCGATGGCGTAACTTATTATGCGATTTCCATCGAATCTCCGATAGGCGAAAAACTGGCTGGACAGAAAGCGGGGCACAAATTCGATTTCAACGGACGGAAGTATGTAATAGAAAGCGTGAGCTGAGCAGCAATCCGGCAGAGGTAATTTCATAAAATATTGCCAAATTCTAATAAATGACTGTGTTCCGTAACCATGGCTAGTTAGCTTTGGGTAGATACCTGCACCTTGCGATATTTTATTTTTGTCTGCTTATTGTTTTCTCTATCATCACGGTCCCAGACCTTGCAGGGCACCGTGACCGACTCGGCTACGCGAAAACCACTGTTTGCAGTAACAATAGTGAACAATGCAACACATGTGATCGCCTATACCAATGAGTCGGGTTACTACACCATTGCGGCACGGCCCGGCAATCAGCTCACATTTTCATACGTGGGGTACAACACCGT
Organism: Chitinophagaceae bacterium; assembly: GCA_947476485.1. Lineage (GTDB taxonomy): Bacteria > Bacteroidota > Bacteroidia > Chitinophagales > Chitinophagaceae > Nemorincola. The sequence goes on along the minus strand of CANJQU010000086.1, from coordinate 1,042 downwards.
TATTAAAGCAACACCGGGGGCTATCCTGGTGGGTACGCTCGATCTTGTCATGAGTCAGGCCGAATACCAATTGCCTGAGTACAGGCTGCGGCAATCCAACAAAACACAATACCAGTTGGACTCAGCAGAACGAAAAAGCATCTATCATTCAGAGCTCGAACGTAAACATGCATCCGGAGTGAGTAGCCCGTTTTCGGCTATTGCTGAGAAATTCAACAAAAAAGCGAAACGCACTTTCAGGTTTCAGAACGAATATAATGACAGGGAAGCGCAACGGTTTATTGATACCCGTTATACGCCGGAACTTGTCGGCACAGTCACCAGGCTTACGGGAGACAGTATCGGCCACTTCATGTATGCCTATCCTATGCCCTATGATTTTGCCCGCAGCGCCTCTCTCCTGGAACTGAAAATGTGGATACGCAGCAACTACAAATTGTGGATGAAAAAGCCCCCTGAGGAAACCAAAGATCACTAAGCGGGTTCATATCTTACACATTGGCCTGCAGGTACTTTTCCAGCTCATGCCTGATGATATATAAGGGTGATGCGATCGCATTGATATATTGAAAATTTCCTTCGCGGTCATTCTTTATGGAAAGCTGGATACCACTGGCTTCACTCTGTACGGCATTAGCTACGTATTTTCCGCGCACTTCGTCATAGAACAAGTAGGGCGCACCCGATGAGCCGAACCTGAAATAACCCTTTACGAGATAGCGGTAACCTTCGAAAACATAGTTGCCGCCCGCCTCATCATTGAATATACCGAAATGGTCCAGCATACCTTCTATGCGCGCTTCATTCAGCAGCCGGCCGGTGGGGCCGCTGGGAGAGCTCTGAAGGCAGTAGAATTTTTCCGTGCCTTCATCCAGGAAGCGGAAGTCAATATCAACATGAGGTATCTTTTTAATGATCTCATTAGGTGTGTTCACGATGCGGTATAATGCGATATCTGCGCCATAAAAGGCATTTACCAGTTCCACTTCTACCAGGAAAGTATGTTTGTGCAGGTCCGGCTCATACATCACCTTGCCCGGAG